>DASPQK010000390.1:0-4234 GCA_035624985.1 Syntrophobacteraceae bacterium
TTCCGATGAGGGCTTCCCCGATAAATTGCGTGCGCTGGCGCAGCAAATGAAGGCTACCCTCACTCTGGATGCTGTAGGCGGGGACCTGACGCAACAGCTTTTGGACGCCGCGCCCTTTGGCGCCACCGTGTTGGTTTATTCAAACCTGTCAGGCCAACCGGGCGTATTCAATTCGGAAGCTTTGATATTCGGCGACAAGAAGGTTGTGGGGTTTTTCCTTTCGAACTGGGCGGCAAAGAAGAGTTTTATCCAAAGAGTGTGGCTTACCCAGCGAGTAAAGCGACTTGCGGCCAGGGCGTTGCAGACAACCGTGCAAAAAAGGCTTCCACTGTGCGAAGTCCAGCAGGCGGTGGAAATTTACCAGGGCAATATGACTGCCGGCAAGGTCCTGCTCGTGGCAAATCCGGAGGAAGTCGATTTGGATCCGCAGGCCGCTGGTTAGAGGGGAACGCGTTGAAAGATCCCATGATTGCCGGGCTGGAAGTCCCAGTTCAGGCAAATCCCGGCCCTTATCTCCAATATATATCTGCATCAGACAAGTAAGCGAAATCTCATTGATTTCAGAACAGTCCAAATATGAATTATGAGATAGGAAAGCATAATCATTTGGACTAAGTAGCAGATGGGGTTCTGTGAATGCCGGGGTTGGGAAAACATGAGGATTAATATCGGATCAACATAAGATATCCGGAGGTCTCGCTATGGGCGTTTTTGAAAATAAAATCGCACTGGTTACAGGAGCGGCTTCGGGCATTGGCAAGGCCCTGGTCGAGCAACTTGCCCGTGAGAGGGCCAGAGTCATGGCCACCGACATAAACGAGGTGATGCTTGCGGCAAACACGGGAGTGTTAAACAAAGGAGAGAAGAGAGTCCAAACCTTGCGTCTTGACGTGACGGACTACGATGCCTTTGAGAAGACGATCGATGACACGATTTCCAGGGAAGGCAGGCTGGACTATATCTTCAATAATGCAGGAATTGGGATTGGAGGGGAGTTTCGCGATGTGAGCATAGACCATTGCCGCCAGGTGCTTGACGTCAATCTCAACGGGGTGCTCTACGGTTCGTTTCTTGCTTACCGGCAAATGGTCAAACAAGGCTTTGGACACATCGTGAACATGGCGTCCATTGAAGGGCTGGTCCCATTCCCCGGGGGCCTGTCTTACGTGGCTTCCAAGTTTGCGGTCATGGGTCTGTCGCAGGCCATGTGGGTAGAGGGGACCGACCTCGGGGTAAAAGTGAGCTCTGTTTGCCCGGGCTACGTCGATACCCCTATCTTTGACGTTTCACCCGTGGTCAACATGGACCGGGAAAAATTGGCCCAAGCCGGTTTAATTTGGAAACGCCTGGGCGTCACCCCTGAGAAATGCGCCCGTATCATTCTCAAGGGCGTGGCACGCAACAAGCCCATTATCACTGTAACCGCACTTGCTCGCGTCGTGTGGTGGCTCGCCCGAATAAGCCCTACGTTTCAAATGAACTTTGCCAGAAAAGACTTTGCCAAATGGCGCGGAAAAGTACGTTTGACCGGATAATGGAATTGGTCAAAAGGCTTTTAGTGTCGTCCGGCCAGGCCCGGCCTGGTCTCAGATGCTCTTTATATCAGACTACACCGCCGACGTGATATTTCATCAAAGCATTTCGTACGATGGAGTGAATTTCATTCAGAAGCCTTTCAGCAAATATGATCTTGAGTCAAAAGACACGGAGGAGTAGTGCCGCTCAGAGGCTTAGGTGTAATCCCTTGGCATTAGTAAAGTAGTCACGGAAGTTTTAGGTTTGGGGAGCTGCTGTCCAGTCGGTAAGCAGTCCGTTTAAAATATGAAAGCGATCAATATCTCTCCTGTATTGAGCGCAACATAACTGCTTTTGCCTTCAGAAATTCGAATGATATTTTAACAAAGCAGGGGCATCATACGAAAGAGCACGCAACTTGATTGGCCTCCGGGTTCCGCAGGGTGCAAATCGTGCAGGGTCAAATCGTGGGTCGGACCGGATTTTCTGCACTGAACGGCCTGCATTTATTGTCTAAGTCGGTTAGGCGGCGATCACTTTTGAGCCTTAGGAAAGCGTTTTTAAAGGCAACCTAAATTGAGCGATTCATCCTCGGGACATGTCGTACCGGTGAAGGTCCCGGCACCGAGGGGTGGGCGGCCCAAGCTGGATTCCCGCTCTGATCCCGGCTCAAAAGCTCTGCCGGGATGCGGGAATGACGATCGAAACTGTTGGGCAATCGCTCAATTTAGGGGCAACAATAACGGTTTAAGAAGAGGGCTTGCCGCTCCCCCCGGAAAAAGGGATGGGGCGCTGCCGGGTAAAGTTAAAGGCATCGACCATGCCATCCGGCATTGGAGGGGGGGGTTCTAAAACGGAATCTCCATAGGCGTCCCGCCAGCCGCATCCAATCAGGCAAGGCTTCTCGCCGGACGTATTGCGTATAATCCGCTCCATATGATCCGCGATGCGCAGTTCCGGGGCGAGAGCATCAAGCCGTCCATTGACTCGATCATCAGGCGACTGGTAAAGGTTGGGGCCGGAGTGGTCCAGCTTACGTCGGGGTGGTATGTCCATGCTGCTACGGCTTATCCTCTTGCGAGTTGCTACCGGATTCTGTTCTCGTGAGCCTGTCATGGGGCGGCATGGCGGGACGGGTTAGGATCTGAGGGGAGAAGGTATGGGGGAAAATCGCGAAAACCAGTCTCATTCAAGATTCACTTGCGTATTCTACCAGGAAGATTGTATGCCGTTAGCGCTCCCGGAGTTCAATGGAGTTATTCAGGCAAGAATCCGGCAACTGGGTGCAGTTTGGATGCGCAGCGCAGAACTTTATGCAATATTACGGTTGAAATCTGCCGGTGGGTAGCCAAATACCCACTTAATACCCACCAAGAATCACCCTTGACTCCTTTATCATGACGAAGCATAAGATCGCATTATGGTATCACCTTCGCCTGCACCCCCGGAGTCGGGCAGGCGTGAAGGAAGCTGTGAACTCCGGCGATGAAGGGGCGTCCCGAAACGCGCAAAGACCGGCGCCACTCATATATTTCCTGTATGTTCGATTTGGGAATCCTTTGGTTCTTACGGGTTTCAGGGTCGCAGCAGAAATTTTTCGGGCAAAAATTGGATCTCAACATGCAGTTTGGATGCACAGGGCAGGGGTTGATGCATTATTCCGGGCAAAACGCCCAATGGAAAGAAAGGAGAATATTCAAATGGCAGCACATCGATTTGGGAAGCATCCACCGAAGCACGACTATCGCACGTTGCGCTTCAAAAACTATCTAACGCCTACGATCGCTCCGCCGCCGTCTTCGTATAACGCGCTATCGCGCGTATACACCGAACTGAAGGTGAGCGATCCCACCAAGCTGTTTCCAATGGACGGCAACGATACTTACGGCGACTGCACCATAGCCGCTTTGGCGCACGCCGAGACCGTGTTCCGAGGGCTGGTCGGCACGGAAACCATCATGTCAAAGCAGGCGGTGCTCAAGTTGTACTTTCATCTGACGGGCGGCGTGGACAGCGGCCTGAACGAGCTTGATGTACTGAACTACTGGCAGAGCCACAGAGTTTCCGGCGATGAGATCATCGCTTTCACGAGCATCGATCCGAAGAATCACATTCACATCGAGCAGGCCATCTATCTTTTTGGCGGTGTATACCTAGGCTTCCAGGTCCAGCAGAACTGCGTCCAGGAGTTTGATGCGCACCAGCCTTGGACGCCAGGTCCACTGACCAATGACGGCCATGCGGTCTTTGCCGTTGCATACGATCAGAATAACGTGACGGTGCTCACCTGGGGGAATACGCAGCTGGGAACGTGGCCCTGGTGGGATGAGTGCGTGGACGAAGCATACGCAATTCTACCTCCCGAGGCACGCAAGCCTGGCTATGCACCAGGCTTTAACTTCGCGCAGCTGGAAGCTGACTTACAAGCGGTGGCGAGCTAGTCCTGGTCGTGATTCGGTCACAAGACTCAGGGGGCGCAACAAGAGCCAAGGGATTATCGAAAGACAACAACGAATGACGTTGTCAGGAGTTGTTGTCTTTCAAAAGCCACCGAGACGGTCGTGCTATAACGGACTACAAAAAGCCGGCCCCCGAAGTGTATCTAATCGGGGGTCGGATCTCGGAAGACAGAGAAAAACATCCCATGGGCCCTAAGATCGAGTCAACTTTCTTTTGACGCTATAACGGACGACAGAAGTCGGATGTCGGAAGGCAGAGA
>DASPQK010000391.1:0-3434 GCA_035624985.1 Syntrophobacteraceae bacterium
GCTGGTGCATCGCTTGAACTCTATGCCTGTTACTGCGCCATTTTTTTCAAGAATTGCCTTAGGTCCCCAGGAATTGAAAATTTCTATGCCCTCTTGCTCGGCCTCCTCTATTTCCCATTGCCATGCGGGCATTTCTTGCCGGTTCTCAAGGCAGGCCATGTAAACTTTGGACGGCCCAAGGCGCTTGGAGGCCCTGGCCATATCGATGGCCACATTCCCACCCCCGACCACAAGTACGCGGTCTCCGAGCTCGGGGCGCATTCCATTGGCGACGTCCCATAGGAATGGAATGCCCAGAAACACTCCCTTGCTGTCTACTCCGGGAATGGGCAGTGAATGACTTTCGGCAAGACCCGCCGCGATGAGAATTGCATCATTTTCTTTTCGCAGTTCATCAAAGGAAATATCCTTGCCAACCTGGCAACCGGTTCTAGCCTCGACGCCGGCGGCCAGTATGTCCCCGATATCCTGGGCAAGGGCCTCAACCGGAAGTCTGTAGCGAGGAATGGCATGTGCGAGCATGCCGCCGAGCTGGGTGTCCTTTTCATAAACCCTCACCCGGTATCCGCTGAGCGCAAGGTCCAGAGCAGCGGTCAGGCCTGAGGGACCCGAACCGATGATGGCCACGGTCCCCTCTTTCTTTTCCGCCGGTTTCTTTTGCCTGGCGATGCGGTATTCTTTTGTATTCTCGACTACGAAACGTTTAAGCATCCTGAGGCTTACCGCCGAATCGATCTCCTTTCTGCGGCACTCGGCTTCACACGGATGATGACAGATGCGGCCACAGACGGAAGGAAACGGATTAACCTCGAGCAGGATGTCAAGGGCGCCTTCATAATCCCCCCTGCTCAAACGCTGCACATACTCGCGGGTGTCGGTGTGAACCGGGCAGGCGGCGGAGCATGTAGCCAGGATATCACCTGCCAAGATTTGTGTGAATTCTTTGTCCTTCATGCTGTTAAACCCTTTCGCGCCAAGGAATCAGGACGATTGGAATACGGATATTTACCCCTGCAGCAGTATCCGGCCCACAGTGCAAAGCAGGTCGTCTTCAGGGCCGCGTGAAACATATCGCGATTTAGTCCCGAACACCAACTTTTTTTAAACTGCAAGCATGATTTTTTTACTCAACAAAAAACGGCCGGGGAACCTCTTCAAAGAATGCTTCCAACCAAATTATTTCGCGATTTCCTCATCGCTCAGGTAGCATGCCGGGTCGCAGCTCCACAGGTCGCCGGAAGCGGCTTCGGCGCGCACGCGGAAGTTGCCCCCGCAAACTGAGAGCCATTTGCATTCCGCGCAGCGTCCTTTCACGTAGAGTTTTTTATTCTTCAACCTTTTCATCAGCGGGTTGGAAAGATCGGTCCATATTTCGCTGAATTTGCGCTCTGTAACGTTTCCGAAAGAATAGTGTCTCCAAAACTGGTCTGCATGGACGCTTCCGTCCCAACTGATGCACCCTATCCCCCGCCCGGAATTGTTGCCCTCGTTCATCTGGAGCAGTTCGAGGACTTCGGCCGCCCTGGAGGAATTCTCCCGCAGCATCCTGAGGTAGAGGTAGGGGCCGTCGGCGTGATTGTCCACGGTGAGCACTTCCTTGGCCTTGCCACGCCGGTGCAGCTCAGCGGTCCTGTCGATTATGAGGTCAACGGCCTCGCGTGTCTCCTGGTGGCAGAGGTCTTCGTTGATCAACTCGCTTCCGCGCCCGGCATATACGAGATGATAAAAACAGACGCGCGGGATGTCATATTTTTCGAGAAGGTCGAATATGCCGGGAATCTCCCGCACGTTGAGCCGGTTCATTGTAAAGCGCAGGCCGACCTTTATTCCGGCGTCCCGGCAGGTCACAATACCTTCCATGGCCTTGCGGAAGGCGCCTTTGACCCCCCTGAACCGGTCATTTACTTCATCGAGCCCATCCAGACTTATCCCGACGTAAGAGAGGCCGACCTTTTTGAGATCGCGCGCTATTCGCGAATTGATCAGGGTCCCGTTGGTTGAAATCACCGCACGCATGCCCTTGGCGACCGCGTATTCGGCAAGTTCGATGAGATCGGGCCGAACCAACGGTTCGCCGCCCGAAAAAAGGATCACCGGTGAGCCGAAAGCGGCAAGATCATCCAGGATCGCTTTACCTTCGCTGGTGGAAAGCTCCCCGGAGAACTCCTCATCTTTTGCATGCGCATAGCAATGGACGCACCTGAGATTGCACCGCCGAGTCACATTCCAGACTACGACCGGCGTTTTATCTGAAGAAAACTGGAGCAGATGGGAAGGCAGCTTGCCGCTGTGGCGCCCATAACGCAAGGCATCCGAGGGTTCGACTGTGCCGCAGTAAAGTTTTGATATGCCGATCATGCAGACTCCGGCCCCTATCCGACCGATTAGTAATCGGTCGGCAAAAATATCGATATAAACCGCCATCAGAGTTGCGGAGGTTTAACTCTTAACGGCGCCAAAGTCCAGCAAAGCCGAGTGGATTTCGACATTTTCGATGGATTTGGGGCGCAAGTGCGGGCATGGCGGAATAACGGGGAACCGTAGCGGTGCTATCCCGGCCTTCCAGCCTATCTCTCTTTGGTAAATTCACCGGGTGTCACAGGGTATTGCCTGTAGCTTTCCCGGATTAGTTCATCAAGGTAACTCTGATGGTCGACCACGGCCTCCCTGGGCACAATGAACTGTGTCTTTCCGCTTCGATCAGCTATCAGTCTAAATCCGTAATCATAGTCGACTGAGATCCTCTGACACACTTCAGTTGCACTTTCATCCCGATCGAGCGCTTGGGTGATGATCTCATTGATTGCCTGCTCGTTGAAATGAATCTTGAACCCGTGTTTTTGATAGAAATCGGATTCAAAGTTCCTCGCCTGGTTGTATAGCGACAGGAGTTCCTTAAAGACGGCTTCCGCCGGGATTCCGGTGTTGACGTGATGGCTTATCACCAAATTGGTCCTCTCCGGAGTGAAAACGAGCGGATAATTATCGGCGAAATCTCTTCTTATCCTGAGGACATTGTCCCGGACGGCGGTTTTTTCTTCATCAATGAGCTTCTGATGAGTTTCAAAGTTCCCTGACCTCTCGGGGTCTTTGAGCAGGCGCTCCAGCTCCTCTTCGGGGTCTTTCACGATATTTGCGGTAATGGCAAGATGTCGGATCGCCGAGGAAGGGAGCTTTTTTTCAAAGGGCAAAATGATCTTTTCAAGCACGCTGACCAGACCGCGCGCGCCGGTTTTCTCCGGGTAGGCCCTTTCGGCAAGGATGCTCAGTGCTTCATCCTCGAACCTGATATCAATTCCGTAGCTCCGGAAGTCTTCCTTTTTGCCGTTGATGATGGGATTATTGGGATTTTTCAGAATCTGGAGCAAATCCTCCACCTCGAGCGGTTCGAGGACTGCAACCACAGGGAGCCGGCCCACGAATTCGCTCTCGAA
>DASPQK010000392.1:0-10613 GCA_035624985.1 Syntrophobacteraceae bacterium
TAGCCACAGGCCGCACGTAGCGGGCCAGTTTCCTTTCGAGGCGGAAAATCTTCTTCATGTACCAATCGAGGGCTTTGGGGAGGCTTATGAAACGGATGGATTCCGCCGTTGGGGCACAGTCGAGTATGATGAGGTCGTATCTATTCTCCTTTGCGTAGCTGTTGACATGGAGAAGCGCTCCCACCTCCTCCATTCCCGGAAGAATTGCCAGCTCTTCTGCGAGCACATCCTCGATTCCCGAAGAGTTCAATAGAATGGAAATATACTTGTGGACTTCACCCCAATGCTTCGAAATTTCCTCATGAACATCGAGTTCCTGGATCGAAAGCTTATCCCCGATGGGGATTGGGTTTCCTCGGTTTTTGTCCATCAGCGACCGGTCGAGGTCGAATGCGTCGCTCAGACTGTGAGCCGGATCCAGAGACATGACCAGCGTGTTCATTCCGAGCCGTGAAGCAAGAACCCCGGTTGCGCCGGCAACGCTTGTTTTTCCAACTCCGCCCTTTCCGGCATATAGCAGTATTCTCATTTCCTATGATCCCTGCCACTACATTCTGCGCCGCAAACCCGCTTTCTCGCAGTATATAACCTGAATTGAGCGATTTAAGCAGCAACATATCGTCATGCCGACGAAAGTCGGCATCCAGTTGGTTCTTGGCCCAGCCACTCTCCTGCTTTTACGTCATCAAGAACCGGAGTCGGCACGGAAAGAATCGCTCAATTTAGGTATAAGAAAAATGCTCCCTTTAAAAAGCTTTGTTTGAATTTTAACCGGGCGGTCGGATGATCGTAAAGAACGGTGTTCGCGCATGACTTCGGAGATTCGACTCCATGCGCATCAAGGCCCTTTCCATCCGAGGACCGTATATCTCCAATGTCATTTTGGCCCGAAGACGGTCAAAAGACCGGAACCGCTTCCGGCACTATGCGAAATGCCTCTGACGCCGGAACCGAAGGGGGAAGCCCTGTCTCGTTACGATTGCCGGAAACCTCAAACCCGGGGAACTGATCGTATGCCGCAGAGTGCTCCAGCAGGTTTTATCGGATTGGCCTTTTTGCATTTCATTTTTTCTTCATTTTGTTCTTGACTTCACTTCTCATCACGAAGTATAATCTTGGCCGGATTGAATTTTTGGTGAGGACACAACGGGGAAAAACCAGCTTGCTGCTCATATCTATTTATTTTTATTGGAAATTTATTATAACAGCCGCTGTTATTCGCTGTTATTTTGGAAAATAAAGGCCAAAAAGACTAATTAAATCAACTTGGTAGGGGGTTGGAAGAGTGAATTTCTCTGTATTTTCAGCCAATACAGCGAGAGTCCATCCTATAAGCGCTCAAATAAGCTGCCAACAGGCAAGAGAGAGACTACTTCACCCCCCTTTCGCAAAGGGGGGCAGGGGGCCTCCAATCTGCGTTTCCGATTTCCCCCCTTTCGCAAAGGGGGGCAGGGGGGATTTTGAATCGCTAAGCCATTAGATACTCTTTAAATCCCCATAAATCCCCCTTTAGAAAAGGGGGATTTGCTCCTGTCCTCGGCGGCAGCTCGGCTTGTCAAGGGTGGTCGTTTCCCTTTATTTAAGCGCTTATGGGAGTCCATCCCCGCCCACCCCTGCCGGGGGCTAATGAATTTGGCTTCGCACCCCCCGCGGGCCGGCCCTGCGTGCCACGCCCCGCTCCAGCGCGGCGCGGAATCGCCCGAATCGCGGGGCTCGCGGGGTTCACGGGCAGATGTCGCTGTTCGTTCAGTAATCTGGTATACTTCTTTTATGAACAGGTCATTCGATATTGTAATTGCAGGGGCAGGTATCGTCGGCCTCGCCGCAGGCATGAAACTCCTCGAAGAGTTTCCCGGTCTTAAGGTGGCGATTTTCGAGAAGGAGAACATGATTGCGGCTCACCAGACCGGGCACAACAGCGGCGTAATTCATTCCGGGCTCTATTATCGGCCGGGCTCGGACAAGGCCCGTCTGTGCGGCTCCGGCCGTGATGAACTCGTGAGGTTCTGCCGCAGCCACGATGTAAAACATGAAATTTGCGGGAAGGTGATTGTCGCGACGCGAGATGAGCAACTCCCGGCGCTTGCCGGGCTCTTTAGGCGAGGCTCTGAAAATGGCGTTGCCGGCCTCAGGATGCTCACCCCTTCGGAGGTAAAAGAGTTCGAGCCGTATGCGCGGTCCGTCCGTGGACTGCTGGTTCCGGGCGCCGGAATCGTGAACTTTGCTCAAGTCGCCAAAGCTTACGCGAAGGTTTTCCTGGATGCGGGGGGAAAGCTCTTCCTCGGAGTCAAGGTTGAAAAGGCAAAAGACTTCGGTTCGAAAACTTTGCGCGTAGAAACCGGTCGCGGTGAATTTCAAAGTCGCCTCCTCATAAATTGCGCCGGACTTTATTCCGATCGCCTTGCCCGGTCCTGCGGCCTCAGTCCCGCCTGCCGGATCGTTCCTTTCCGCGGCGAATACTACCGGATAAAGCCCACCCGCGCATATCTTGTCAGAAATCTCATTTACCCGGTCCCCGACCCCGGCTTTCCCTTTCTTGGGGTGCATTTTACACGTACTATCGAAGGTAAAATCGAAGCCGGACCCAACGCTGTCCTTGCCTTTGCCCGCGAGGGATACTCCAGAACGCGGATTTCTCCAATGGAACTACTGGAGATTCTAAGCTACGATGGTTTCCCTCGCATGCTGTTGAAACACTGGCGGACCGGAATCGGCGAAATGATCCGCTCTTTTTCCAAATCGCTCTTTACCCGCGCCCTTAAGGAGTTGGTGCCGGCTGTCTCCAGGGATGACCTTGAGCCGGCCGGCGCGGGCGTAAGGGCCCAGGCGCTGGGCCGTGAAGGAGAACTTCTTGACGATTTCGTCATCCAGCAGACGGACAATGCTATCCACGTGCTTAACACGCCGTCTCCTGCCGCCACTTCCTCTCTGGCCATAGCGGGGCGAATCGCGGCGATGGCGCGGAGGATGCCCGCGATCCAAACCGGGGTGTCTCTATGAAGGACAATATACGAATAGCGATCGTTCAACCCAAACCCTACCCGTCCTTCGACGACCCGCGCAATATCGGACACGCCCTCCAGTTGATGGAGAAATGCCGGGGCGAGCAACTGGACGTAATCTGCTTTCCGGAATATTTTCCCTGCCTGGGGGACCGGGAGATGGGGTCTGCGGCCCGCAGATTCAACAGCTATGTGATAGCGGGGATAATCGAAGAAGAGGGCGGGAAGCGATACAATACCGCTACTCTTTACAACAGGGCCGGAAGAATTGTGGGCAGACAGCGCAAGTTATGCGTGGGTGCCGTTGAGCGCAGCAAGATCGGTATCTCTCCGGGTGATGGAGTGTTCCGGGTCTTTGAAACCGATTTCGCAAGACTCGGCATGCCGGTTTCCATCGATTTCTGGGGACAGCCGGAAGCAGGGCGGCAGCTCTCGCGTCAGGAAGTCGATATCGTTTTCAATCCGGGCCTCTTTCCGGTCCTTCGCGGCCACTGGAAAACGGGGGCGCTCGTCCGTGCATTCGATAATTTCCTCCCCGTCGTTGGGATCAACTCCGCTGATTATAATGCGCTTATCGGTGAGAAACGCGTCCACCAGTATGGCGGAGGCAGTTTTATACTCCAGCCTCCCAAAATGCTGGCCAGGGACGATTTCAATCGCTGGGCAAATGGGCTGGACAACATCGAAAACTGGGTCCTGGCCGAACTCGACCGGCTGGAACAGGTCTATGTCGCCGACGTGAACCTGGCAGGCGCCGCCCGTTTTCGAATCGAGTTTTTCAACAGGTTCGGCTTCAAAAGATCCGATGAACAGGCCGGCAGGTGAAAAAGCATAAAAGAAACATATACCTCAAAATGAAAACCCTCGCGGAGGCCCGGGCAATCTGGGAGCGCCGGACCGGCGCGCTCCGGACCGCGGAACAGCGGGTCAGGGCGGCTGCCTGCTTTGGCCGGGTTACCTCGAGGCCGATTGCAGCGATACGCTCGGTCCCGCACTATCATGGAGCCGCGATGGACGGCTATGCGGTGCGCGCCCGCGATACGTTTGGCGCAAGCGACACTACCCCCGTTCGCCTCACGGTCGGGGAAAGCGCTCACCCGGTGGACACGGGCGACCCGCTTCCCGGCGGCGCTGACGCGGTCATCATGATCGAGCACGTCCAGAGCGTTTCGAATTCGCAGATAGAAATCCGCTCCGCCGCGTTCCCCTGGCAACACGTGCGCAAAGTGGGCGAAGATATCGTGGCCGGTGAGTTGCTCATGCCCCGGCAGCACCTGTTGCGGCCTGCCGACGCTGGTTCCCTCCTGGCGGCGGGAATCCTGACTGTGAGCGTTTTTGCCAGGCCGAAGGTATTCATTCAGCCTACCGGCAGCGAAATCATTTCAGCGGCCAGGGGGGCTGAAGCAAAACCGGGTCAAATTGTCGAGTTCAACGGCGCCATTCTTTCCGGTATGGTCGAGCAATGCGGAGGGGAACCGATTCTCCGGGAGGTTTTGCCTGATGACTATGAGTCGTTGAAGGAGGCGCTCGGAAAAGGGGTAGCCTCTTCGGCCGATGTCATTTTGATAAACGCCGGCTCTTCCGCAGGTTCGGAAGACTACACAGGGGCGGTTATCGAAGAACTCGGAGAAGTGCTGATTCATGGGGTTGCCATGATGCCCGGAAAACCGGTTATCCTTGGCATGGTGAGTGGAAAGCCGGTTGTGGGAATTCCAGGATATGCCGTTTCGGCCGTAATGGCTTTCGAACAGTTCGTAAGGCCGCTGCTCTATTCTCTTCAGGGAATCCGAGACGAGGCTTTTCCCACCGTTTCGGCCATCCTCGGCACCAAGCTGCCTTCCAAGCTGGGCTTGGAGGAATTTGCGCGCGTCATCCTCGGCAGGGTTGATGACCGGCTGGTTGCAATGCCGATCCAGCGAGGAGCGGGCATAATCACCTCGCTTACCCGCGCGGACGCAATCCTTCAGATCCCTCAGGAGCAGGAAGGCGTTGACGAAGGCGCCGAGGTTGAGGTAAGGCTCCTGCGGCCCAAAGACCAACTCGATTATACCCTGATCATGATCGGAAGCCACGATAACACGATTGACCTCATAGCCGACCAACTCAAGGGCCGTGACAGCCGGATTCATCTCTCATCGAGCAACGTGGGCAGCCTTGGAGGACTGATGGCCCTAAGGCGAAGACAGGCACATTTTGCCGGCTCGCACCTGCTGGATACGCAAACCGGGGAGTATAATTACTCGTTTGTCGAACGCTGGCTGAAAGGGACCCCGGTGCGGCTGGTCGAACTTGCCATGAGGCGGCAGGGGCTTGTCATCGGCAGGGAGAACCCTAAGGGGATAAAAGGACTCGAAGACCTCGTACGGCCCGGCGTGGTCTTCATAAACCGGCAGGCCGGTTCGGGAACGCGCGTGCTCTTCGACTACTGCCTTCAGCAGCGCGGCCTTTCTCCAGATGAGATAAACGGCTATGAACAGGAAGAATTCACGCACATGAGCGTTGCCGTAAATGTTTTGAGCGGCCGGGCCGATGCCGGAATGGCGATTTACGCTGCGGCAAAGGCGCTGGATCTGGGTTTTATTCCGATCGGCACTGAACGCTACGACCTGGTTATCGCAGAAAACGCCTGGTCGGACTTCAAGATGCGGATGGTTCTGGATATCGTCGCTTCCGATTCATTCCACCGGATGGTTACATCGATGGGAGGATACGATGTCTCAGATTCGGGGAGGATCATGGGTGTCTGGGATGGCGAGAAGTGGGTCGAAAAGACCTCGTTACTTGAGCTTGCTGGAGACCGGTGAGCTTTCACGAAGGGCCGAAGCCCTCGATGCAAAGCTTGAAAGATGCGATCTGTGCCCTCGCGCGTGCGGGGTTGACCGAAAAAGTGGAAAAACTGGCTATTGCGGTGTCGGGAGTCTGCCGCGGATAGCCTCGATAAATCTGCATCCCTGGGAAGAACCTCCTATTTCCGGAACCAGAGGCTCAGGCGCTGTATTTTTCTCAGGTTGCACTCTGGAATGCGTCTTTTGTCAGAATTATCCAATCAGCCAGCTCGGCGTGGGACGCCAAACGAGCGTGGAGGAGCTGGCCTCGGGAATGCTCGAACTCCAGAAAAAGGGGGCGCATAACATAAACCTTGTTACCTCGACGCATCAGATGGCGGCTGTCGTTGGTGCCCTTCTGCTCGCTGCGCGCCGGGGTCTTCGAATTCCACTGGTCTATAACTCGAGCGGCTACGAATCTGTTGAGACCCTCAGCTTGCTCGAGGGAATCATCGATGTTTACCTGCCCGACATTAAGTACTGCGACCCCCAAACGGCGAAAAAATATTCCGGCGCAGCCGATTACGTCAGTTGCAACCGGCAAGCCCTGGTCGAAATGTGGAGACAGGCCGGCCCGGTCCGGACCGACTCTGAGGGGATAGCGCTGGGGGGCATGATCGTCCGCCACTTGGTGCTGCCGGAAAACCTTGCCGGCTCCAAGCAATGTTTTTTATTCCTCAGCCGGCAAATAGGACCGCAGGTATGGGTAAGTCTTATGAACCAGTACTTCCCGGCTCACAAAGGCCCGTCCAGTCCGCCCCTCGACAGGAAGACCACGGTGAAGGAATACGAAGCTGCTTTCGATGTGATGACGCAACTTGGAATACTAAACGGATTTGTTCAGGACGATTTACTGTCCGTGCAAAAGAGTCTATTGTGTAGCCGGGGAACGGGAAATGAACGGAGAGAATCGACATGGATAAGCAGTTGATGTTCTTCATTATCCACAATGACATGGTGATGCGCAGGATAATCGCCGATTTCACTAGACAACTGATCAGGGACGGTGAATTGCCGGACATGGTTGCCTCATATGAACTTCGTGGCGGGAAAGAAGCGCTGGGTATTTTTGAAATGCTTTTCAAGACTGAGGGCGAGCCCAGAGGGACCTACAGGGACGAGCCCGTAGTTCCGCGGCCGGGTCTTCAAAGAAGCGCAATAGCTATCTGCGACATGGGAGTGGAGCCGATGGGGGGGCTCGAGTTGTTGCGGCTGTGCGGAGCCGATGAGGTGCTAAGAGAAATAAGCTTCATCATGATTGCGCACCAACCCGATATCGGAATGATCAGCGAGCTGGGAGAGCTGGGAGTATATCATATCCTGGTCGAGCCGCTGACATTGGACAAGTTCTCCCAGACCATTCCGCTTCTGACCCTGCAAATCCATAGCGACGAACAATACCACCATCGGGACGTGGAACGTCTTCTGTGCCGGGGGGAATATAAGCAAGCCCTCGAGCTGATAGAAGAGGTGGGGTCGAAGTATTCGAACCTGAAATGGACCATCCTGCGGGGGAGGGCATACCTCGGGCTAAATGAAACAAGACAAGCGACATCCAACTTCACGCAGGCTGAAATGGGCGCTCATATCGCTTCCGTGATCGCTCTGAAACATCTGGTTGAGGTATATGAAGCCGTCGGAGACACGGAAAAGGCCGTTTCCAGTCTCAGCAAATTGACGCAGAAAAGCCCCAACAACAAGGATCGAAAGTTGAAACTAGCTCAACTCTATACCGTGCATAACCGCTTCCAAGAAGCCAAAGAGATTCTGGAGCCCCTGGCAAAGGACAAATCTATCTCCACGGAAGCAAAGATGCAGATTGCGACCCTTTTGGAAAAAGGCGGGTTTTTCACTGAGGCGGCCAATCTCCAAATGCAGATGGTGGAAGGCAATCTCGACGACTATGTTCTTTGCAACAACCTGGCTGTCAGTCTTAGAAAGCAAGGCCGGTACGAGTTGGCGGAGGAAAGCTATCTAAAGATCCTGGTCGCCCATCCTGAAGAGGCCGTGATATGGTTTAACCGCGGCATCAATCTCGGCTTCTGGGGAAGGGAAAAAGGGGATACGCAGCTGCTCAGGGAAGCTATGGACTGCCTCCGCCAGGCACTGAAACTGGACCCTCACCTCACTGAAGCCTCTGAGGCGATCATGAGACTGAAAGCCGAAGTTAAATCCGTCAGTCGCCTATGATTTTAACTAGCACCCGTTTGCGCCTGCGTCCATCGAATTCGCCGTAGAAGATCTGCTCCCAGGGGCCGAAGTCAAGCTTGCCTCCCGTTATGGCAACCACCGCTTCGCGGCCCATGATCTGGCGCTTCATATGAGCATCGGCATTGTCTTCCCCGCTGTCGTTGTGTCGATACTGGTTGACGGGCTCGTAAGGGGCGAGCTTTTCGAGCCACGCGGTGTAGTCGCGGTGGAGTCCGCCCTCATCGTCGTTAATGAACACCGAGGCTGTGATATGCATAGCGTTGACAAGAACCAGCCCCTCCCTGATGCCGCTCTCACGAAGACAATCTTCTACCTCGCGCGTGATGTTAATAAAGGCTGTGCGGGTCGGGGTCTTGAACCATAACTCCTTCCGATAGCTTTGCAAGCGGTTCCTCCTCTTTGGCTCAAAATTTGATGGATTTGCAACTGGACGTTGAAGAATCAATAATTATTAGATCTCAGGAAAAGCTCGCCATAAATTTCATCACGGACCTGCGAAAGGATGAAGCGTGCTGGAAGGCCGCTCGGAAAACAAATCCCGCGCTTTGGACTCCGGCACCATTTTGGCGGCTGAGAAGGTGCTCGCCCGAGAAAGCCTCCCTTGGCACAAAAAACTTTTTCCTTTCCTTGGTCCCGCGTTTATCGCCGCCGTAGCATACATAGACCCGGGAAACTTCGCCACCAATATCCAGGGAGGCGCTCAACTGGGCTACACTCTCCTTTGGGTTATAATAATAAGCAATTTAATGGCCATGTTCATCCAGGTCCTTTCGGCCAAGCTGGGCATCGCCACCGGGTTAAACCTTGCGGAACTGTGCAGGAACCGATTCCCGCCTCTTCTGGTATGGGTAATGTGGGTTATACTCGAGATAGTCGCCGTTGCAACCGATCTCGCCGAATTCGTTGGGACCGCCGTTGGGCTTTTCCTCTTATTTAGTATCCCGCTCATCTATGCAGGACTGCTGACCGCTGTGGCCACCTTTCTGGTTCTTGGCCTCGAGCGATACGGCTTTCGTCCGCTGGAGGCCGTAATTTCAGCTATGGTCGGGATCGTGGCGGTGAGCTATCTGATTGAAATTTTTCTGGTTAAACCCGAATCGGCCCGGATTGTGTCCTCACTTCTTATACCGCGCTTCGGCAACCGGGAAGGGGTTCTGCTTGCCGCCGGCATCCTGGGGGCAACAGTCATGCCGCATGTGATATTTCTTCATTCGGCCCTGACTCAGGGGCGGATAATCGTCAAGGACGTCGACAAACTCAGAAGATTGTTTCACTTTGAAGTAATAGACGTAGCGATAGCGATGTCGATCGCCGGTGCGGTGAATGCGGCAATGCTCATCATGTCCGCATCCACCTTTTACGCTCAGGGACTGCGTGAAATCGGAACACTCGAGGAGGCTTACAGGACGCTCTCACCCATTCTTGGTTCGGCTGCCGGACATATTTTCGCAATCGCGCTGATCGCAGCCGGCCTGTCTTCTTCAGCGGTGGGCACAATGTCCGGGCAGGTGGTTATGCAGGGGTTCGTTCACTTCACGATCCCGCTTTGGATCAGGCGTCTGGTCACGGTCCTGCCTTCCGTCGGCGTTCTGGCATTGGGGCTGGACCCCACCAGGACGCTTGTTATCAGCCAGGTAGTGCTCAGTTTTGGGCTTCCGTTTGCGGTGATCCCACTCACACTTTTTACGTCCAGCCGAAAAATAATGGGGCCGCTGGTAAACAGGCCGCTTACTACGATTGTCGCCGTCATAACGACTCTGTTGATCCTGGCTCTCAATTTATACCTGCTCTACAGTTTGGCTGTCTGAGAAAGGGGACTCGATGTTTTCAACCCTGCTCGTTCCACTTGATGGGTCAAAACTCGCTGAATCGGTCCTGCCAATTGTAAAGAGGCTCTCGGAGCGGCTTGAGTGCGCGATCAAACTTCTCCACGTGATCGAGAAGCGCCCCCCTAGCAGCATACACGGTGACACACATCTCCAAGACGCCGCAGGGGCTGAAGGGTACCTGAGATCGATCGCCGAAAGGTTCGTCGATTGGGGACTGAATGTGTCAATACACGTGCACGAAGTCCCGAGGGGTGATGTGGCCAGGAGCATAGCCGAACACGCCGAGGAGCTCGAACAGGATCTCATCGTCTTGTGTGCGCACGGAAGCGGCGGATTCAAAAGATTTGTGTTCGGGACCAATGCCGAGCAGGTGCTCACGCATGGACGAACGCCCGTGGTTCTTGTGTCCACCGATGAATACGGGCGCGCTCCGGATTTCGCTCTCCGCAGCATCATAGCCTTTTTGGACTCCACACCGCACAGCAATCCCGTTTTGACTGCCTGTTCGGAACTGGCGGTGAAATTCGGAGCCAAACTCCATTTGTTGTATGTCGTGCCGACACCGGACAGCGTCACCCCGGAGGATGTCCCCGGAGGGCGTCTGGCGCCCAGGACTACACGCCTGTTGCTGGATCTGGAAAGCGAACAGACCAGAGAGCGTATGGAAGAACAGCTCCGGTTGCTGGTCTCACTCAATATTGAGGCGACTGGAAGCATCGAACGCGGTGAGATCGAACGCGCTGTTG
>DASPQK010000393.1:0-5976 GCA_035624985.1 Syntrophobacteraceae bacterium
GCCTGAGCCGATCAATTCGAAGCGGCTGCATTTTTCACATAGAGCTATTTCACATCCTAAGCAGGTGGTGAATACCCTGCCCTCACAGATTTGACAGGAGCTCTCAGGTTTAAGGTTTTCCGACATAACCACCACCTCTAACGTGTTAAGTAATCCAAAATCCCCTTCAGCAATGACCCCCCTGCCCCTCAGAATACTTGAGCCCAAAGAGAGGTAAAATTCTCGCAATAGCTTGTCTAAAAGCGTCCGGTTATCGAATTATTCCGGCTTCGCGCCAGGGATTGGGGCAAAGGGTGCAAGCCCTCAGCACCCGGATAAGTCTAAGTAACACTCCCGAAAGCACCTCCATTGATACTTTTCGTCGAAGCCGCCGTCAAGAACATCTTTGAGGTTGGCCGAAGATTTCCCTGGATCAGACCTGAGAGGAAGCTCAATCATTCGTCCGACCGAGGAATAGCGGCCGTAGCTAATGAAAAAGGGGTCGGACCGTATCGTCCGATTGATAATCTAGAATACGCCTCTGACGCCTCAGGGTTCGCATACTGGATAGGGCAACGGTTTCGCACTGGTGAAGTTTGCCACCCCTCAGAGAACACGAGCGGCGGGTAGCGACTTTAACCACAACCGGCCCAGGCCGTAAAGGATTAACCGTTAGGCGAAGGGGATTATCAGCAGGGATTTGTCCGACAAGGAAAAGGGCAACCACCTTATCACTGCAGGTAATTGCTCCGTTTTTTCCAGAACTCCTAATCTTACATCTTGCCGGCCTTGGCGCTGGCCATAAGTTTAGCCTCGATCCCTTTGCCTTTTGTTTCGGTAACCATCATCAATGTCACAAGACTACACATCAGCGCCGGCACGGCGTAAAATACAAAAACCCCGGTGAAACCCAGCCCAAGCTTCTGAACAAAGCCACCACCGATGGGGCCGCAAAACGCCCCTACGCGCCCAAATGCCGTGGCCCAGGCAATCCCGGTATTTCTGAATTCTGTCCGGTAGGTCTCGGCCATAAGGGGCATCAAGCCGGACAAGGCGTAATTCATCATAATATTGACCAAAATCGCAAAGACAAGCACCTGCGACTGGGTGGCGCTAAGTCCCAACAGAATCATACATGCGGCACCAACGAGAAAACCTATAGCCATGTTTTTCTTACGGCCGATCAAGTCAGCCATGATGCCGGTACCCAGTGCTCCGACAATAGCAAAGACATAGCTAATGACACTGAATCCATAACCCCTGACCACTCCGTACCCTTTTTCAACAAGAAGAGTGGGAAGCCATCCCGTGAAGCCGTAAACGGCGAGAGTTCCAAGGAAATAGATAAGCCAGAAAGAGGTTGTAGCCTTCAGGTACTCGGAAGAAAAAATCGCTTTCGCCCCAACCGAAGGGGCAGGAGGGGGAAGCAGCAGACTGCCCGGTTCAAGTTCCCTTGCCTTGCCTTTGCCGGAAATTTCAATTTGCTGAACTATCTTTATGGCCTCCCGCTCGCGCCCATTTGCAATCAGCCAGTAGGGAGATTCGACAGGCTGGATCATCATGAATAAACCATACAGGGCCGGCAGGCCGCCTATAAGATAACAAACTCTCCACCCATACGTAGGCACCACATAAATGGCTACCAATCCGGCAAGCGCCCAACCCAGCATCATAAAAGATATTATTCCGGAAGAAAAATAACCTCTGTTCTTAGACGGCGCGAATTCCGAGGACATTGTTATTCCCACCGGGATGCAGGCGCCTATCCCAACACCTGCGCAAACCCTGAGTATGGAATATAAGGAGTAGCTGGAAACAAAATAAATCGGCAGCGTAAAGAGAGAGTACGTCAGGCAGGCCAGCCCAAGGGTCCTTTTCCTTCCAATGCGATCTGATATCATTCCGGCAAAAACAGCCCCAATTCCAAGACCAAGAATGCTCCACGATGCGAGGCTCCCGAGTTGAACTTTGGTCAGAGCCCACTCTTTGCCGATCTGCGGCATGGTAAACGGCACAATCGTGAAGTCGAAGCCGTCAAACAAAAGGGCAAGGCCGATCAAGATGAAAGCACCCAGACTAAATTTCGTTATACCGCTTTCATCAATGATTTCAGAAACAAAGTATTTATTCACTGCCGTCTCCTTTTTTGGATTAGTTCCAGTTTTCGCTACTATTACCATACCTCTGTTTTATAAATATCAGACAGGCTTCAATCGCTAATACTAATCCAGCAAATAGCAATCTAACGGGTAGATCTGCAAAGACCGTATTAAACTTTCCATTTGAAATAAGGAAAGAATGTGATTTTAAAGGTCCGGTCTTATCCAGAACTCTAAAGCCGGAATAATGCAGCAACTTCAGTGCCAAGTATTTCAACCGCATTTTCGGGTCGGATCTTTGCCTGAAAAAACTTCAGTTGCGCGCCTGAAACTGGAAAAAGCATAGAATCTCCGGTTGGAATAAGGAAGTTGTACTTCGATGGGGCCGGTTTTTGCGTTTTCAGCGCGCACCTTCATTCCCGGAGTTTTGTATAACTTGCTTCGCGCCTGTCCGACTTGAGGGGGTTGAGGCGAATAGCAACTGTGTTTTCTCCAAGGCACCGATTTGCTCGTTTTTCAAACGCCGCTGACTTGCCAAGGTCTACGCTGCCTTACAATGGTGTCAAGAATAGTAATGAGCTTGCGCATGCGTGCCGTTATGGCAACCTTGGGTTTTTTCCCAGCCTCAATCAGCGGGTGTAGAAGCCTTTGATCCTGTGATTCCATTTTATAGCGGAGATAGTGGCCATGTAGACCTGATGGCGAACAGTCTTGCGGCCACCCCACACGCAACGTGCGCCTGATCTTGTGCCGCTGTCTCTGTTAAACGGGGCTGTCCCAACCAGGGCCGCTATCCGGCGGCGGTTCAAACTGCCCAGTTCAGGACAATCCACAATCAGGGTGGCCGATGTTATGCGGCCAACCCCGGGGAAGCTTATCAGCTGGTTAAGGGTTCCCTGGTAAATGGTGTGCTCTCGATTATTTGCTCGATATCCTTACTTGATTTATCGGGTCGCTCTTGGAGATAGATAATGTGATGTTCTATATCGGCTCGCACAGCCCCCGTGGCCCGTGAGTGACGATTTTTCCCCAAAGAATCCTTCTCCGGCTTGGGTAAGCTTGAGCCTGCGGGTGCCGACTCGTTCGAACAGGCGGCAACCGAACTCATCCTCAAGTCGCTTTATCTGTTGACTAAGCGCGGATTGCGTGCGAAAAGTTGCTTCGGCGGCTTTGCTAAAGCTCCTCAGCCCGGCCACACGTTAGAATCCGATTATCTGCTGCCATTCCACATTCATTAACTTTGCTAATAGGCTGGATAAAATCAATTGATTAGTATCTTTATAGCAGATTCTCAGAACAACGAAGATTCGAAAGAATCTCCTGTAGCAAGCTGACTTAAAAACCTTGTGCAAAGGAAACGTGCAATGAAAGAAACCCTTCGTCCCGGCCTTGCCGTCGAATTTCAATTCACAGTCCCGGAGGAAAAGACGGTGCCTTTCCTCTATCCGGAAGCAACCGAACTCCAGATCATGCCCAGGGTCCTGGCAACGGGATTTATGGTAGGACTTTTCGAATGGGCCTGCATCCAAGCGGTCAATCCGCATATTGACTGGCCGCGCGAGCAGACCGTTGGGACCGCTATCAAGCTGAGTCATCTGGCTGCGACCCCGCCCGGCCTAACGGTAACGGTTCGCGGAAGGCTTGAAAAACTAGAGGGTCGCAAACTTACCTTTTCTCTCAGCGCGGATGACGGAGTGGATAAGATCTCTGAAGCAACACACGAGAGGTTCATAATCGATGCCGCCAAATTTAACAATCAAGTCGCCAAGAAAGCCGACAGCGCTCGCCGGTAACTGGAACCGTCTCGCGGTGATGGCCCCCGAGGTATCGAAATTACCCGGAGCAGTGCCCGGGTAAAACAAGGTGTGGGCGGCTAGAAGGGGCCAGCCTCAACTTCATCGGCGACGTCAAGTGTGCTTGCGTCCAGGGCTGACCAATCGCCATCTTTTGTACAAAGGGCCTTTGGTGGATTTCAGGGCTATTGAGGCCCACACGTGAGCCCTTGCCCCGATGTATATCCCCCTACTGCAAAGCAGGTGATCAGGGGAATTTGTTTCAACTTTGCCCCTGGTCGCACGTATGTTAAGGTATTCCCGGGTGGACTGGTTCAGACTGAGTTCCCGTCGTTTCAAAGGAAAAGGGAAATGTCTTTTGAGGAACGATTGGATAGGGTTCTCCGGCTGGCGGACGCGCTGGGGGAGCACAGGGAACAGATGGTGGAGCTTGCAGTCAAGAACCTGCGCTTTACCGTCAAGGACTGTGTGAGGGAGGTGGATCTCTCCGTTGACAGGCTCAGGATGTTCGAAGAGACGGAAAGCATGCTGCGCAATAGGAATCCCCTGGGAGGCCCAGGATCGAGGGTCCCCATCATGCTCTCTTACAACGGCAGCGCTTGGGTCAATACGGCCATCGCCTCCATCTATCTCGTCGGAAACCGTGTGACCGTCAAGTTCTCGTCCAAAGGGCGCGAGGTGATGAAGCTCACTGAAAGCATCTATCAGCGTATCTTCAGAGACGATGTCTCATTTCACCAAGGCGGGGGCAGGGTCTTAATGGAGGAATCTTTGAGAGAGTCCGACGTGTCCGCTGTCGTCGCCTTCGGGTTCGATGAAAATATGTTGCCCTACGAACAGGCTTTCAGAAAAGCTCGAAAGAAGCTGGTATTTGAGGGGCCGGGCTCGGACCCGTTCATCGTCTTTCCGGATGCGGACCTGGAACTTGCGCTCACGGACCTCATGGCAGCCAAGTTCATGTACTCGGGGCAGACCTGCACGGCGCCAAAGAGGATCTACATCCATGAGTCCATTTATGATGAGTTCCTTGCGATGTTCGTTGACCGTGTGAAGCGCCTAAAGGTAGGAGATCCCGCAGACGAGCGGACCGATGTTTCGCCTGTGGTGAGCGACCTCGCCGTGAAGCACATAGGTGAGCAGATTGAGGAAGCCGTGCGGCTAGGGGCCGAAATCCTCGTGGGTGGCGGGATCGAGGGAAACCTCATCTACCCGACTGTTGTGAAAAACTCTACCGATGGAATGCTCGGGATGCGTGAGGAGGTCTTCGGCCCTGTTGCTTTCACTTCCGGCTTCAGTTCCACAGAAGAAGTCCTGGCCAGGGCGAAAAACCACAGGTACGGACTTCGGGCCGCCGTGTTCGGCGGCAAGGAAGCGGAGGCAGTTGGGGAAGCCCTCAGAGGAAAAGACTACTGCCATCCAGTAGACAGCTACACCTTTGGCGCCTTTGGGACGGTGGCCTGCAACGCGACGCGGTCCGACTCATGGCGTGGGGCCTTCATCACCAAACCCGTCGGAGGCTACGGATATTCGGGATGGATATGGGAGACAGTCGAGGGCAAGTTTCGCATGAAGCAGGGGCCGAAGCTCCTAAGCATCGAAACTTCGCAGCCATGTTAGAAGATAAAGAATGACCCGGTGCTTGGGTTTTACGAGGAAGACATCCCCCTGGAACCCAGTTTCAAGAATATTCTTCAGGATCACGGCGCCAACTTAGTTGGGTCTGGTCGTTGGCGCCGGCCGATTCCTGATGCCGGATGGATTCCTCGTGGATTCGCCGAAAGAGTTGAAGCAGGAAGCTCTCAGACAACCCTTTTGCCCTCGATGACTCGACTCTGTCTGCCAGCATCTTGCGCAGTCTTTCGGGCTGCAGAATGGAAATGTTTTTCCGCTTCTTGAGCCGTCCGATCTCGGTCGAGATTTTCATCCTCTGAGCAAGCAGTTCCATGATTTGTTCGTCCACCACGTCGATAATGCTTCGATTATAAGAGATGTCATTCAGGTACTCGGGGTCATCCGTCGACGCATGTTTGATGTCCAATTGATTAAGAAGCGTGCCAAGCTGTTCTGGAGTCACCTGCTGGGCAGCATCGCTGAGAGCCGCCGAT
>DASPQK010000394.1:0-6788 GCA_035624985.1 Syntrophobacteraceae bacterium
AAGAGGTCTTTTCCCGTAAGCGCCTCAGCCTGCTCCCTGTTCCCAATTTCTTCGAACCGGGCGATCGCTTCAATCCCCGCTCTCAGGTGCGGGGCGGCAGCTTTGGAACCAAGGCTTTTAATAGTCAACTCTCTGTGCGCGCCGCCCTCGCAGGAAACCAGCTTTTCCCCGGATTTCATTTCCCCAAGAGTCTCGCCGTAAGCAAGGAGTTTGAGCGCACCCCGCACTCCGTGTGCCCTTAGAACCTTTCCAACGGCAACCAGAAAGGCATTGTCCATCGCTCTTATTCGATAATCTCCAAAACAGCCCGCTTGCGAATTTTCGTCGACGCAGCGCTCAGGATCGTCCTCATGGCACGGGCGGTCCGCCCCTGTTTGCCGATCACTTTGCCCAGGTCGTCCTTGGATACCCGAAGTTCGATAACGGAGGTCTGTTCGCCCTCAATCTCGGAAACCCTGACCTTATCAGGGTTGTCAACCAATGCGCGCGCCATAAACTCGATCAGTTCCTTCAACATGATTTCCTCCGGATGAATGCGCAGCGTGAATAAAGAGCAACTCTAGGTCGGCTTTCCAGCCTTTTTGATCAGGTTGCGAACGGTATCAGTAGGCTTTGCGCCCTGACTCAGCCAATACTGGAGTCTTTCACTGTCGATCTGGACCTGTGTTTCAGCGGGCAGCGGGTCATAGGTCCCGATTCTCTCTATGAACCTGCCGTCACGCCGTGCCTCAGAGGAGGCGACAACAATCCTGTAGAACGGCCTTTTTTTCCTTCCGCCGCGTGCCAAACGAATTTTAACCGGCATTAATCCTGATCCTCCAATTTCATAAGATCAAAATTTTTCATATAATGCATGATTAACACATTAGAAAGGGAAAAATGACCCCTTCCGCCTTAATTTCCCCTTCTTTTTCTTTCCCCCGCCCCCGGCGCCCATCATCTGGCGAATCATCCTGCGCGACTCTTCGTAGCTTTTGATAAGCCGGTTCACATCCTGAACGCTTGTCCCGCTCCCGTCTGCTATCCTGCGCCTGCGGCTTCCGTTGAGTATCTCCACGTTCCTGCGCTCCTCTTTGGTCATCGATCTGATGATGGCCTCCATGCGCACGAACTCCTTCTGATCGACTTGGGCCTTCTTGAGCTCTTTTAGCATCCCCATGCCCGGAAGCATCCCCAGTATCTGTTCCACGGACCCCAGTCTCTTGACCTGTTGAAGCTGTTGGAGGAAATCCTCAAGGCTGAAGGTATCCTGCCTGAATTTACGCGCCATTTCCTCGGCCTGCCCGATGTCAAAGGCCTCCTGGGCCTTTTCGATCATCGACAGCATATCCCCCATCCCCAGAATCCGCGAACTCATCCTGTCGGGATGAAAAACTTCCAGCGCATCGAGCTTCTCACCGATGCCGACCAACTTTATCGGGCAGTTGGTGACCGATCTGATGGAAAGCGCCGCCCCACCCCGCGCGTCGCCATCCAACTTTGTGAGAATGACCCCGGTAAGGCCAAGCTTTTCATTGAAGGCGCCCGCAATCTGCACCGCGTCCTGGCCCGTCATTGCGTCTGCCACCAGCAGGATCTCCGCAGGTTCAAGTATGCCTTTCAGCCGCGAAAGTTCCTCCATCAACTCGGCATCTATATGGAGCCGCCCCGCCGTATCCACCAAAACAATGTCGCAGTTCTCCTGGCGGGCGTAGTTTAAGGATTCTTTTGCAATCTGCTCCGGGGTCTGCATGGAAGTCGAACAATACACGGGAAGCTTCAACTGGTTCGCAAGCGTAATCAACTGGTCGATTGCAGCCGGCCGGTAGACATCGGCCGGGACTAGGCAAGGCCTTCTGCCCTCACCCGAGAGTTTCCGGGCGAGCTTTCCCGCAGTTGTCGTCTTGCCCGAACCCTGAAGCCCGACGAGCATCACCGCAACAGGCGTCCGCCCTGAGAGTTTGAGAGGCTCGGCGCTGCCGCCCATCAGCGCTGCGAGCTCTTCATGGACAATCTTTATGACCTGCTGGCCGGGCGTAAGGCTCTGCATTACCTCCTGGCCGACCGCCCTCTGCGCGATTCCCGCAACGAAATCCTTGGCGACCTTATAATGGACGTCGGCTTCGAGCAGCGCCATCCTCACCTCGCGAAGCGCCTCTTTAATATTGGCCTCCGTGAGCTTTCCCTGGCCCCGCAGGTTTTTGAATATCCTCTGAAATTTATCCGAAAGATTGTCGAACATTTTTGGTCCTCAAACCAGTATACTGCATTTCAAGTCCAGGTAAATGCTTTAATACGGTGTTGCGTTCAAGATCGGGCGGGGATGCACCCCGCCGCTGCGTAGAAGGGGAGGGGGAGCGCAGCGAATGCGTCGCGCGATGTACGCCCTCCCGAAGGCAACGATTTGAACGCAACCCGTTATAAGAAACTATTCCAGCACAATTTCCCTGAAATCCTGCGGCTCCAATATCTCGTTCATCTCGGCATTTCCGGCCCAGGCCATTGCAAATTCATGATAATAGCTCAAAAGCCCAATGTTTGCCCTGAACCTCATCCCGGACTTCAACTCGTCCAGTCCGAACCACTTCGCCGGGAAGAAAGCTTCGACCGCCATGTGAGGCAGAGATTTTTCTATTCTCTGCACGTGCCCCTGCGATGGTTCCCTCTGAGGTGCGCCCTTTTCCAGGCGAAAAATCTCAGCCTTTATCTCAAACCCGTCAGGATATGAACGATTGCTCTGGGGGACCAGATAAACGGCCAGATGGTTTCGCCCCCCACCCGATTCTAAGGTAAAATGAAGCTGAAAAGCCTCGGATTTGGGAAATCTATCTTTGTAATCCAGAAAATTCGGATCGACGTAGGTGTTTGACAGGCTGAAAAGATAGAAGCCCTCCGGTCTCCAGGTAAGATGTACATCTCCAAAAGGCACGTATGGAGCCTGGGCGCTAAAGCCTGAAAGCAGCGTTTTTGCCTTCTCCCACTCGATGAGCGTCTGATCGCAGACATCGATTCGGTAATCAGCGCGGACTATCTTTACAGGCCCAACAACAGCGGACGCGCCCGGCCGCATCTGCGCCGGATTCCCGGCTGCCTCTTTCGACTCCCCTGCACTCTTCGCATGCACCGACTCCAGTTTGGGATTGATCTCCATGAAGCCCAGCGTCAATGCCTGATACGGCCTGTTCGATGTATCCACAAGGCCCACATTGTAGTCTTCACCGTCTTCGCGTCCGCCTAGAGGTTCGTCACAGTACTGAAACCAGTGCGCGCCGACAACGTTCGGAAACCGGGCGAAGCTGAGCAGCGCGTTTTGGGCTCCCCACGCTCTTTCATCCTGCGTAACGACCGTCATTAGATGGCCCGGCTTTGCATGAACGTTTCTTGCGGTCTCGTTGAGGTTGCCGCTCCGGTTTTCAGCCGCTGCGAAGAAAAATTCGGTCACCAGCACAGGCTTGCCGCTAAGTTTGCTAAGACCTTCAAAAAAATAGGGAGCCACCCATCCGTCGCCAACGTCCACATTGTAGTTGGTCGAAATTACATCAACATTGTCGCCCATCGCCAGGACCGCGTCCTGATGATAATAAAGGGGAAGCCTGTCGCCAAGCGCCAGCGCGCCGGGGTGTGCCGTGTGAATGGCCCTGTACATAATTTCATAATAGCGCCCGGCGTAGGCGCTCATAAACCGGTCCACCAAACGGATGCCGTTTCCGCCCGGCCTCAGCTTCAACCTTGCGCCCGCCTTTTTCAAATCCTCAAAATTCCCGGCCCCTTCCTGAGGAGACCAATCGGCCAGCAAAAGATTCCAGTTCCCCTCATAGCCGTCGTAGATCATTTTCCATAGAAAACGTTTGGTGTGGTTTTCCCAGGGCGCCTTCAAAAACCAGATAAAAAGCGACGAATTCCACCAGCCGACTTCATTATCGCTGAAATATCCGATCAGTTGAGGCAGATTCCTGTAAGCGGCGGTAAGCTCACGGGCCTTTTCCAGGACCTTTTGTTCCATCTGCGGATCGAAAGGGTCGAACCAGTGAAAGCGTGAGTTCCTTCCTAGTTCCAAATCCACCATAAGCGGCAACCCAAGGTTAGGGGAACAGTCGGACCATCCGCCCAAAGTATTGAACCCCCACTCCTTGAGCCTGCTTCCAACTTGTTTTCGCCATTCGTCAATGGAACAGAAAAAATTCGACCAGCAGAACGCCTGCCCCGACCTGCTCTTTTCGCTGCCCTTGCCGGGTGCGACGATGTTGACGCCTTTTGAATAGAAAGGTCGTCCTTCCGGATCAATCAGCCACCGGACGCCGTTTATATCGCCCGTGGTCCATTTTTTTCCCTCCGACCCAACGGGCGCTGAGCATGGGAGCGGAACGATCGGTCTTTCCGGGTCTTGTGCGAAAACCGGCTGGGAGAACGATATCACAGCCAGCAACAGAAAAATACGTCGAGTCATGGCAAGAGCTTACTGGTTCGCCTCGATCTTCTCGGCAGCTTCATCGATCGTGGCGAGGTGCTTGTAATAAGCGGCATACTCCAGGGGGACCGTGATAACCTGTGTCAAAGTAAGGCTGCCGTACATTTCAGAGGGCAGCAGGAAGTTTCGAAAAAACCACTGGAGCATCTGGAGCTGGGAACCATGCGCGAGTAAAGCTCGCCGCTTGCCTTCGACTTCCTCCGCACTTAGCGGCAACGACAACCAGCTCGTATCGGCAAGCGTCTTGCCTGAAATCTTACCGAAGCCGCCAACCCCCGTGCCCGAAATCTCCCCGGACCACTGCCGGGCTTGCGGGTAATCCTTGTAATGCACCAGATACGTCAGCACCTTTGCGGGAATGGTATCGTCATTGTAATAGAGAGTTTCCAGCGCATCCAGGACGAAGACCCCGGCGGCGGCATGATCCGGATGACAGTCGCGCGGATCCGGAAGTACGACCCAATCAGGCGAAAACTCCTTGATCACCCGCTCGATCTCATCCCTGAGACTTACGCCCGAATACTTTACCCATCGTTTCAAACCCTTTCTGTGCGGCCGATCGAAGAGCGTGTGAGGCGATATGAAAGGCTGAACGTTAGACCAGTAGGATTCCCAAAGGTCGTCTATGCCGTCATCGGGAAACCCCAAAAAGACCGCCTCCTCAGGCTGAACACCTAGCTCGCACAGGGCCTGCACGGCTTCTTCCTGCCTTTTCTTGCCGTATTCGATGAAATCCTTCCCAGTAACAGTGGCGTTCTTGACCCTTAGTCGAACGGCATATGTGTAACCGTCACCGTTCGTGACAAATACGACACGGACCTTGCCCTCCCCTTCGATCACCCGTTGAATAAGTCCCGCAGCCCCGAGCGTTTCATCGTCCGGATGGGGAACGAAAACCATCAATCGAGTGCCCGCAGGCACTGAAAGCCAACCGTGAGGAATGTAAGAGAAAGGATCGAATTGGGATGCGGCCGCCGCCTCCGGATGCCGCGCCTCTTGAAGTATATCCTCGACGGATTTTGCGGCCGCGGGAGAAAATACCGAAACATTCCGCAGGTAATTTTCGGTAGTCGGTTCCTCGCCGGAACAAAACACCGGCAGCAAAATAATGACAAAAATGAAGATTAACGCACTCGTATGCTTCACTCAAATCCCTTGTGCAACCGTGATCCGTAAACCCTGAATCGTGATCCGCCGGGGCCCCGGGGCAAGGCGCGCCGCACCATTTGCCTTCGTTACAAATCGGTTTTTTTTGGAAAGACAACAGCAATATAACAAAGATGAAACTCCATATCCATTGCAAAACCCCATTATTGTAACTGTTCACGGCTCACCCCCGCCCCGCGCGGGATCACCGCTCAGCCCCGTTCCCGCGCCGCGCGGGATCGCGGAGTCACGGTCTCCGAATTGAGAATTGTAAAGGGCGGCGAAAGGACCTTGGCCCTTTAGCAGATCGTTGAAAGGACCCTGCTCGACGATCTTCCCTTTGCCCAGCACCACGATCCTGTCTGCTTTGCGCACGGTCGAAAGCCTGTGGGCGATGATAAACGTCGTTCGACCCGAGGTCAGTTGTTCCAATCCTTCCATGATAAGGGCCTCCGTCTCGGCGTCAACCGAAGAGGTCGGCTCATCGAGAATGAGGATCGGCGAGTTTCGCAGGATAGCCCGAGCGATAGTGATGCGTTGCCTTTCTCCCTCGGAAAGCGTCGCCCCCTGCTCGCCCACTATGGTGTCATATTTATCGGGCAGCCTCTCTATCGAGTCGTGTATGCCGGCAAGTTTGGCCGCTGAGACGACCTCTTCAATGCCTGCTTCGGGCCTTCCGTAGGCAATGTTGTCCCGGACAGATACCGGAAACACCAAAGGAGGCTGAAGCACCATGGAAACCTGGTTCCGCAGGGGCTTCAACTGGTAGTGGCGGACATCGACGCCGTCCAGGAGGACCCTTCCTTCCTGCGGGTCATAGAACCGGGGAATCAGGCTGACCAGCGTCGATTTTCCGACCCCGGTCGGGCCCACAAACGCGATTTTCTCCCCCGGCTTTACTCTCAGGTCGATATTTGTCAGCACCGGCTGCCCGGCTACATAATGGAAGGCGACATTTTCGAAGACCACTTCTCCCCTGGTCCCGGATTTCGGAAACGTCCGGGCGCCTTCCTTGATATCTTTTTCGACGTCCAGGATCTCGAAAACGCGCTCCACCCCGACTTTGGCGCCCTGGATCAGTCCCCAGGTCTGACAGATTGTGTTGATCGGACCGTAAAGTGAGGCAAGGTAGGTTGTAAAAATTATTATTTCCCCCACCGTGATCTGCCCCGACATGACATGCCTGGCGCCAATC
>DASPQK010000395.1:0-18864 GCA_035624985.1 Syntrophobacteraceae bacterium
CAGCAATGCCTTCAGCTAACCGGTACTAATAGGCCGTGCGGCTTGACCATAACCTAAAACCCCGCAGGACAACGGGTTAAAACCGGGAATAAACACTCCCCGACTTCCACCTCAAAACAAAAACCATTACCCCTGTTCGTCAGGCTTCTTAATAAAAACTCAAAATCGCCCTTGAGGCGGTGGCTATGGCGAGGAGGCCACACCCGTTCCCATCCCGAACACGGTCGTTAAGCTCCTGTGCGCCGATGGTACTGCGCGGGCAAACTGCGTGGGAGAGTAGGGCGCCGCCGCCTCATTCCCATATATAATACCGGGTTGCGTTCAAGTCGTTGCCTTCGGGAGGGCATACATCGCGCGACGCATTCGCTGCGCTCCCCCTCGCCTACGTAGCGGCGGGGTTTACCCCCGCCCGATCTTGAACGCGACTCCGTATAAAAATCCCCCCAAACCCGCAAAGGTACGGGGGGATTTCGCTTTATGGGGCCCTTTCAGCGGCCCTTTCCGATACCCGACATCCGATACCCGGCACCCGATACCCGACATCCGATACCCGGCACCCGCTACGCTCCCCTGAGTTTTCTCACCTCGCCCACTCTAATGGTAACCTTTTGCGCGTCAAAGTACTCAAGCAGCGGAATGGTGTACTTGCGGCTCGCTCCGGTCATCTCCTTGAATTGGGGCGTCGTAATTTCCCCGTGTTCCTTGAGCCAGCCTACAAGCCGGTCTTGGAGTTCCGCCATCGCGGCGGCATGAAAATAGATTTCTTCTTTCGTCTTTACCAGAATCCCCTTTGCAAGCATCCATTCGAGCACTTCCTGATGCTGCTTGGAATTTCCCGGCAATCCGGATGCAATCTCACGGAAAAATGGCGGCTGTAAACTGGATTCCCGAAACACCTTTTCTATTTTTTGCCGGATGGTTTCCTCTTCCTTGCTCAGTGCAACCTTGTGTGTGCTGAGACGCACCCATTCCATCTCCTGGGCTACCATATCGGTTTCGGCAAGCTGCCGCAGGACAAAGTTGTAAAGCTTTCCGTCTATGGGCTTTGACAGCAGCGCCGGGATTTCCTCTTTTGGCATTCCGGCCTTCAGTGGAAAACGAGTATGGTAGCCGGTAAGAATCGCCGTTACCGAAGATTTCATTTCTTCCAGCGCTTCCGGATGAATCAGCCTCCTGTTTTCCCTGTCGTAAACCACCACTTTCCTGGCGCTCGTAAATTGCTGGAGGGTCCTGTCAAAAAACTTTTGCGCTACGTTGGCCCTTATACGCAGTTCAGCTTCGCCGAGTCCGGCCCATCCTGCTTCCTTAAGATGCCACAGGATTATGTCGGAGTCCGAGCCGTTGTAAAGCTCCTCGAGCGCCCTGGCTGCTTCCCGTTTGGCCGATCCCTTGTGCTTGCGCGGAAATGGATTGAGAACGGCCCCGCCTCCAATTGTCTGAATGGGGGAGTAGGAGCGGAGCACAAAACGGTCTCCGCGCAAAACAGCGCCGGGCTTATCGAGTCTTACCTGGGCGAAGGTTTTCTCGCCCGGCTTTAGTTCTTCCCGGTCAAGCAGGATGATTGTAGCCAGGTGCTCCGCTGTGCCGCTGTGGAAGCGGATTTTTGCCCTGTGCTTCAGCGGCTTCGGGGTGCTTTTGAGAAGTTCGAGTTGAACGTCTATCATGTGGGAGGAGGAAAGCGCGCCCGCAGAGGCCAGAACGTTTCCGCGCTCGATAAGAGCCCGCTCCATCCCCTGCAGATTAACGGCCGTCCTCTGCCCTGGAAGGACTTCCTGCACATCGTTGCCGTGAACCTGGATTCCCCGCACTTTACTTTTGAGTCCGTCGGGGTAAATCATTACCGGATCTCCAATCTGAAGCCGTCCGGAAATGCTCGTTCCAGTGATGACGGTCCCAAATCCCCGCATCGTGAATACACGGTCGACCGGCAGACGAAACGGCCCTTCGGAACTTTTCGATTCAACCTCGGCAAAAAGTCGGGCAAGGGTTTTCTTTAACTCCTCGATCCCTTCACCGGTAGCTGCCGACACCGGGATAATTTCACATCCCTCCAGGAAAGTGCCCTTGAGAAACTCCACTATGTCCTCGCGCACCAACTCCAACCAGTCCGTATCATCGACAAGGTCGGTTTTGGTCAGAACAACAAGCCCTTTTTTTACCCGCAGGAGTTCGCAGATCTCCATGTGTTCACGGGTCTGAGGCATTATGCCTTCATCGGCGGCGATCACCAGAGCTACCAGGTCGATTCCGGTGGCGCCTGCGACCATGTGTTTGACAAATTTCTCGTGGCCCGGCACATCGACTATCCCCAGCCGTTCGCCCCCGGGCATCTCCATGTGCGCAAACCCGAGTTCGATCGTTATGCCCCGCAGTTTTTCTTCCTTGAGACGATCCGTGTCGATTCCGGTCAGGGCCCTTATCAGCGAGGTCTTCCCGTGGTCGATGTGGCCGGCTGTTCCCAGAATGACTTGTTTCATAGGCTTGTCTTCGGGCTCCACCCTTTATAAAATGAAACTTTAAACTAATGTAGCAGACCTGCATCATTATGGACAAGTTTTTAGAAAAATATTATTTTTAGCGGATCCCAAAGCCTCAAGCGGAGAATGCCAATTATGAATTTTAACATTGCAGAACGAAGCCGAATGCACCGGCTGCCCCCTTACGTGTTTGCCGAAGTCAACGCCCTTAAAATGGACAAGCGACGGGCGGGAGAAGACATTATAGACCTGGGAATGGGAAACCCCGATCTTCCGGCGCCCAAACACATAATTGAAAAGCTCGTCGAGGCGGCCAGAAAGAAACACAATCACCGGTATTCGGCTTCTCGCGGAATAACCCGTCTGCGCGAAGCAGTCACCGAATGGTACAAAAGAAATTATGACGTGGATATCGACCCTGACAAAGAAACGGTGGTCACTATCGGCGTCAAGGAAGGATTGTCCCACCTGGTGCTTGTGCTGATAAGCCCAGGAGACGTCGTGTTTGCTCCCAACCCCACTTACCCTATCCATCCTTACTCGGCTATCATTGCCGGGGGGGATGTAAGATCGGTCCCGATAGGGCCGGACCGCAATTTTCTCGAAGACCTCCAGATCGCCATAAAGCAGACGTGGCCCAAGCCGAAGCTGATGGTTATTTGTTTTCCCCATAATCCGACTACTACCGTCGTGGACCTGGATTTCTTCAATAAGATAGTTGAATTTGCCCGTGAGAACAGGATCATGGTAATCCATGACTTGGCTTATGCCGATCTGACTTTCGACGGGTACAGAGCCCCGAGTTTTCTTCAGGCTTCGGGCGCCAGGGAAGTCGGTGTCGAGTTCTTTTCCATGTCCAAGAGCTACAGCATGGCCGGATGGCGGGTCGGCTTCTGTGTTGGCAATGCTGAGATGATAGGCGCGCTCACGCGTATAAAAAGCTACCTCGATTACGGCGTGTTTCAGCCCCTACAGATTGCGGCCACGGTGGCCCTCAAAGGCGATCAGTCGTGCGTGAAAGAAATTGTTTCGGTGTACAAATCCCGGCGCGACATTCTCATTGACGGCTTGAACCGCATAGGATGGACCACCGATAAGCCCAAAGGAACGATGTTCGTTTGGGCTCGGATTCCCGAAGATTTCCGGTGGATGGGTTCGGTCAATTTCGCCAAGTATCTCGTCGAAGAAGCTAAAGTGGCGGTCTCTCCAGGACTGGGGTTTGGTGAATACGGGGATGAATTTGTCCGCTTTGCCCTGGTTGAAAACGAAATGCGGACTAGGCAGGCTGTGCGAGGCCTTCGCAAGGCATTGCAGAAAACAGTCCCTATCAAAAAGCGGGCGTCTGCCTAAAGAGGAAAGTAAAAGGTAAAAAGTAAAGAGGCAAAAAAATGCGGGATTGACTTCTTGTACTTTTACCTTTTGCCCTAACATAGTCATGCGGCATTGATTTCTTTTACCTTTGCCTTTTGCCACAACAGAGGATGTGTTTATGCGCAAAATTTGCGTCGGTCTTGTGGGTTGGGGGACCGTTGGCTGCGGGGTTGTTCAGGTGCTTCGGGAAAACGCAGATGTGATAGAGAGAAGACTTGGCGTCCCTCTGGAACTTCGACGTGTGGCCGACGTCGACCTGGAGCGTGAAAGGCCTGTGGCTGTCCCGCCCGAAATTCTCACAAAAAATGTTGACGATATCCTCAAAGACCCGGAAATCGACATTGTAGTCGAGCTTATCGGCGGGTTGGAAGCGGCAAAATCAATTATCTGCTCCGCCATCGAAAGTGGAAAACACGTAGTTACGGCAAACAAGGCCCTGCTCGCCCATCAGGGTAACGAACTCTTCGCGCTGGCTCAAAAAAAAGGGGTTTCAATAGGCTTTGAGGCCTCGGTAGGAGGTGGAATTCCTATTATCAAGTCCCTGCGGGAAGGGCTTGCCTCCAACCAAATCACCACTATTTTCGGAATCTTGAACGGCACTGCCAATTATATCCTCACCCGAATGACGGAGGATAGACTCTCGTTTTCCGATGCGCTGAAGGAAGCCCAGGACCTTGGTTATGCCGAGGCCGATCCAACTCTTGACATAGAGGGAATTGACACAGCCCACAAGCTTGCCATCGCAAGTTCGATAGCGTTCGGTACCCCGATTCAGCTCGACCGGGTTCATATCGAGGGAATATCGGGGATCGATCCGCTGGATATTCAATACGCGGAGGAATTCGGATACCGGCTGAAGCTGCTTGCAATCGCTCGAAGCAGGGACAGCCGCCTGGAGATGCGGGTCCACCCGACTCTTATCGCTCAAAACCATGTGCTTGCCAGCGTGAAAGGCGCCTACAATGCAGTGCATATTGAGGGGAACGCCGTTGCGGATGTAATGCTCTACGGTCTGGGCGCCGGGATGATGCCTACAGGAAGCGCCGTGGTGAGTGACCTCATAGACACCGCTCGAGACATCCTCAGCAAGACCCCCTCAAGGATACCGGCGCTTGCCTTTCTGCCTGACAAACTCCAGAATATAGAGATTAAACCTGTTTCCGATGTATCAACTTCTTACTACTTCAGATTTCTCGCGCTCGACAAACCCGGCGTGCTCTCCAAGATCTCAGGCATACTCGGAAAACACCAGATCAGCATAGCCGCCGTAATTCAAAAGGGGCGCCACACTGACTCGGTCCCTCTGGTGATGATTACCCATGAGGCGCTGGAAAGGAGCGTTAGAAAAGCCCTGGAGGAGATAGATAACCTGGACGTGGTGCTTGCCCCGACTGTGTCGATACGCATCGAAAACGACTCGGATTAGTTTGATTAAAATGGATGAAAAATTCGTCATTCTTGTCGGCGACGGTATGGGAGACTACCCTTTGGATCAGCTTGGGGGCCTCACTCCACTTGAGGCCGCCCGTACTTCCAATCTGGACCGGCTTGCCGAAATCGGGTCGCTGGGAATTGTGCAGACTATTCCCGCAGGGATGGAGCCGGGGAGCGATGTAGCTAATATGAGCCTGCTCGGCTACGATCCAGCTGTCTACCACACTGGTAGGGGACCGCTGGAGGCGGCGAGCATAGGGGTCCGGCTGGGTCCCGATGAGGTTGCCTTCAGGTGCAACCTGGTTTTTCTGAGCACAGATGAAGCCGGAAATGCTGTCATGGCAGACTACTCCGCTGGACATATTTCAACTGCGGAAGCCCACGAAATAATCGCCGCCCTTCAGGGTGCGGTTTGCGGTACTACCCTGAAGCTGTACGCCGGGGTAAGCTTCAGGCATCTTCTCGTTTGGAACGGAGGACGGGAAAAAATCGTAACCATCCCGCCTCATGATATTCTCGGTCGGCCTGTGGCGCAATACGATATCTCGTCCGCTGAACCTGCCCTGCGGGCTTTTACGGAAAAGGCTGCACAGGTGCTTAAGGACCACCCGGTCAACATCCGAAGGGAAAAAGAGGGAAAGAGTCCTGCGAACGCCGTCTGGCTGTGGGGGCAGGGTAAAGCTCCCTCGATGCCGGGGTTGGATAGATTCGGGCTCAGTGGCGCAATGATCTCCGCAGTGGACCTTCTAAAGGGTATTGGAGTTTATGCGGGACTGGACCCAGTCAACGTTGAAGGCGCCACGGGCTATTTAGACACCAATTATGGCGGTAAAGTAGCGGCAGCGCTCTCTGCGCTGGAGCGGGGAAATTTCGTTTTCCTGCACGTTGAAGCCCCTGACGAAGCTTCCCATACCGGAAGCATCCAGAAGAAGATCCAAGCCATAGAGAGCTTCGACGAGCAGATCGTAGGACCAGTCGTGGAGGGGGTTGGCAGGAAGTTCCGCAAAATGCGCCTGTTGGTTGCCACCGACCATTTTACCCCTGTTTCTATTCGAACGCATTCAACCGATCCGGTCCCGTTCCTGCTTGTGGACTATCCGATATCCGGCGTTTTAGGATCGGGCAAGGGTCGCAGGTATTGCGAAAAAGAGGCGCACGCGGCAGGCTTGCAGCTAAAATGCGGTGAGGATTTGTTCAGAATTTTCATAGGCGCAAAAGGATCATGATCGTCTTCCCAGCCATCGATCTCAAAGATGGTAAGTGTGTACGGTTGATGCAGGGAGATCCGGACCGCTCTACGGTCTACGGCGATGACCCGGTTGCCCTGGCAAAGCATTGGGAGGCCGAGGGCGCTGAGTGGCTTCACTTGGTTGACCTTGACGGAGCATTTGCGAAAAGGCCGGTAAACGACCTTATCGTCCTTGGGATAGCCCGGTCCGTTTCTATCCCCGTCCAGGTCGGAGGGGGCATAAGGACCCTGGAAAACGTCGATCGGTACCTTCGCTCGGGAGTAGCCAGGGTAATTATAGGCACGGCCGCGCTCAGGCAGCCGGAAATGCTTGAGAAGGCCTGTGAGCGGTATCCGGGCAGAGTCGCCCTTGGACTCGACGCCAGGGACGGTAAGGTCGCAGTGGAGGGATGGAAGGAATCGACCCAAACAGACGCAGTGACTCTCGTACTCCGGTACAAAGCTCTGGAACTCGTTGCGGTAATCTATACCGACATCCATAGAGACGGCATGCAGACGGGAGTCAACATCGAAGCTACGCGCCGGTTAATCGAGAAGACAGGGGCGCCGGTCATCGCTGCGGGCGGAGTATCGACCATGGAAGATGTCGAAAAGCTTCTTCCACTAGCCTCGCTTGGATTGATCGGAGTAATAACCGGCAGGGCCATCTACGAGGGGACGCTAAATCTCAGGGAAGCAATCGAGAAATCAAAAAGCAAAAAGTAAAAAGGCAAAAATGAAAAAAAACCAAACAATCTTTCTCCACTTTTTACTTTTGCCTTCCAGGAGGCTGTGAGGTCAATTATGGAGCTGCACGAAAAAATCGATGAAGCTTTGAAGAAAGCGATGAGGGAAAAGAACGAAACTGCCAAAGATGCCTTGCGGTTGCTCCTCACCTCTTTAAAACTCAAAGAGAAGGAAATCAGACGGCAGCCGGACGAAACTGAGATCTATCGGGTGATATCCAGCCTGATAAAGCAACGGCAAGATTCCATCGAGCAATACCAGGCAGGCGGACGTGCGGACCTTGCGACAAAAGAGGAAGATGAAATCCGGATACTTCAGGATTTTATGCCTCAACAGCTTTCATCCGAAGAACTGGAAAAAATGGTCGAAGAAGCGGTTGGCCAGGCCGGGGCTGTTTCCCTCAAAGAGATGGGGCGGGTGATGAAAATCCTTATGCCCAAAGTGGGTGGTCGGGCTGAGGGCAAACTGGTCAATGAACTGGTCCGGCGCAGGCTTGGCTGACTGGCTCTCGGCGATCCCTGCGATCTCGGCTTGGGGTAATTCTGACCGATATGCGCCGGGCATGCGTATCAGTTTGAATGGGGCCGGGCTTCGGAGGCAGGGCGAGGGGGTTGCGCGTCCCGGCCACGGCGGCTTGCCGCAAAAAATACTTGATTTGGCGGTTGCCAGAGGCTAAAAATCCTCGGTTCCAATCTTTTTGATTTTTATGTCCGTTCCTTTTGCATCCAGGGAAGGCTTGCGGAGTGACTGGTACCGGAATTGCCACTCTAGTTAAGCAGGCAGTGGACATTGTCGAGGTAATAGGCCGTGCGGTTCATCTTCGACGGTCAGGCAATCGTCACGTTGGGTTATGCCCGTTCCACCAGGAGAAGACTCCTTCTTTCCAGGTCGACGCTGATAACCAGCTTTACTACTGCTTCGGATGCGGAAGCGGAGGCGATGTTCTCAGTTTTGTAATGAGGCGTCAGAACCTCACGTTTGCTGATGCCGTCAAATATCTTTCCGAACTCTATAATATCCCCTTGCCTCAGAAAGACCATCCAGTCCGGGACGATGTGCTGCTGGCAAGTCAACAGGAGCGCAAACGGATTCTGGCGGCTGTCGAGTGCGCGGCTGACTTCTTCTATCGTCGGCTTCACATGTCCCAGGAGGGCAGGATAGCGCGTGAGTATATAGTCAGGCGCGGGTTGCCTGAAGAAGTTGTCGAATCTCAAAAGCTCGGATATGCGCCCGCCGGTGGGGACCGCCTTCTGGATCACCTGAAAAAGAGCGGGATAGAACCTGCGCTTGCTCTAAAGGCCGGACTTGTATCACAGAGTTCAAGTGATTCTTCCAAATTTTTCGACCGCTTCAGAAACCGGCTGATTTTTCCCATAAGGGATGAGCGGCGAGAAATTGTTGCCTTTGGCGGCAGAATTTTGTCTCAGGACGAAACGAATGAGCCGAAATATCTCAACAGCCCTGAAACTCCCGTCTTCCACAAGGGAAGGATGCTTTATCAGTATGCGGAGGCGAGGCGTGCCTGCAGCAAGGTTAGGCAGGTGGTGCTTGTGGAAGGCTACATGGACCTTCTGGCCTTCTATGCGCAGGGATTCCATCGGGTGGTCGCGACTCTGGGCACGGCCCTTACCAGCCAGCAGGTAAGGCTTCTTTGCAAGATGTGCGACGAGGTGGTGCTTGCCTATGATGGTGACGACGCGGGCGAGAAAGCGATGCTTCGCGCCCTGCCGCTATTCTTGTCTGATGAGCTTTCGGTTAGCTGCATTAGATTTCCCGACGGACTCGATCCAGACGATTTTCTGAAAAAATTTGGCTTGGTTGAGCTTGAGCGTCTAATAGAGCACAGGGAAGAGCTTGGAGCTTACGCCGTTCGCAAGACCGTTTCCTCCTGGGACGGAAGTTCGGCTGGAAAGATGCAGATATTTTCGGATCTCCGGCCCATCTTCCACAACGTGCGGCAGCCGCTGCTCAAATCGGAGTACGTCAACATCATAGCTGGCAGGTTTTCGATTTCTGAAAAAGTGGCCGAAGCTCAGCTTTTGCATGAAAAGCGTGGAAGGCCGGATTCCGCGCACGCATATCTCAGGCCGGTCAACTGTTCGAAGCCTCCGCAAATCGAATCTCTTGAGGAAAAGGTCCTCAGGCTCATGATCAAGTACCCTGCCCTAGTCGAGTGCGTGCGCCAGTTCGATGTGCTTGACTGTTTTGAGGAATCCAGGCTCGCCGCCCTGGCTGATTTCCTTTGCAAGGCAGTGTATGGTGGCGCTGAAGAGCATGACCCCTCTTGCGTATATGATCTGTTGCGGGAATCAGATTTGCATGAACTCTACACGCGTTATCTTATGGAACCCTATGAACTTGAGGAGCCCGAAATTCAGTTGCGTGATTGGCTTTATGCTTTGACCAAAAGGATGGCAAAAAAGAAGACCAAAGAGTTGGAACATTCCTTGCGGGAGGCTGAAAGAAAGGGGGACAAGGCTCAAGTCGCAAACCTTCTCACCGAGATTAAGAGCCATAAGACCAAGACCAGCGCTTGTGACTTTCCCGACAGCGCTTAGGAGTCAGATGATGACCGAAAAGGATGCCAAGCAGAAGCACGATCCTGCAATGGGTAAGGGTGAACTCGAGGACCTCAATCGGTTGATCGCGATCGGCAAGGAGAAAGGCTTTCTTACACTGGATGAAGTCAATGAAGCGCTTCCTGAAGAAATCGTCACTGGTGACAAGCTCGATGAGATGATGACTATTTTTGATGAAATGGACATCGAAATCGTCGATTCCGAACGACAGGCTCGGGTGGTGCATGGCTCGGCCTCCGATTCGGAGGGCCTCATGGAGGAAGAAGATGACGACCTCCAGCTGGAGACTGATTCGGCTAACCGGATAACCGATCCGGTAAAGATGTATTTGAGGGAAATGGGGCAGGTCTCTTTGCTCACCCGCGATGGAGAAGTCGAAATAGCCAAGCGGATCGAGGCTGGTGAGCGCGAAATATTTAATGCTATCATGGAGACCTCTATCGGCATACAGCAGATAATGAGCCTGAGGGACAGGCTTCAGGGTGAAGCCTACCGCCTCAATGAGGTAATCCGCGAAATTGAGGAGGAAATCAGCGAAGAAGAGGAGGCAGTTCATAAAAGCCGGATAATTGGCATCCTCGATGAGGTTCAGCGTCTGGACGAAGAGAATAAGTCCATGCAAGCGCGCCTATTGGAAGAAGGCATTGGCCCGGAAGAGGAATTCGATCTCAAGAGCAGGTTGCAGCATAACAAAGAGCGGATTGTAAACTTTCTCAAAGATCTCCAGCTCAACCGCCTTCATATAGACAATATTATCGAAAAGCTTAGCGGCCACTTGGTGGCGATCGAAAATGCGGAAAAGACTCTAAAGGACTGCATGCACCGAGTCGGCAAGAAGGGAGGCGACCTGAGGCTGTCCTTTGGACAGCCTGACGGGGAAAAATCTAAGGAAAGTTTGGCGGCGGCCTGTGGACTGTCAAAGGAAGAATTCGATAGGCTTTGCGTCAGGGCTGCTGACGCCAGGGAGCGCATAGGGGCCTTGGAAAAAGAAGCGAAAATGGATTCCAGCTCTCTAAGGCAACTGCTAAGCCGGGTAAAGGATGGATCTCTTCGCGCCAAGCTGGCCAAGAGCGAGTTGATTGAGGCCAACTTGCGCCTGGTTGTGAGCATTGCCAAAAAATATACAAACCGCGGACTTCAGTTTCTGGACCTCATACAGGAGGGAAACATCGGGCTAATGAAAGCGGTGGACAAGTTCGAATATCAGCGTGGATATAAATTCAGCACCTACGCTACCTGGTGGATAAGGCAGGCGATAACCAGGGCCATCGCAGATCAGGCGAGAACCATCCGTATTCCGGTCCACATGATTGAGACCATCAACAAGCTCATCCGAACATCGCGCTATCTGGTCCAGGAACTCGGACGCGAACCGGTTCCTGAAGAGATCGCCGAAAAAATGGAGTTTCCCGTCGACAAGGTCCGAAAGGTGCTAAAGATCGCAAAAGAGCCGATCAGCCTAGAGACCCCGATAGGCGAGGAGGAAGACAGCCATCTGGGTGATTTTATCGAAGACAAACGTGTGGCTTCGCCGGTGGATGCGGTGATCAACCTCAACCTTAGCGAACAGACTCGCAAGGCCCTCGCCACGCTTACCCCAAGGGAAGAAAAAGTCCTCCGCATGCGATTTGGGATCGGCGAAAAAGCTGACCATACCCTGGAGGAGGTGGGTCAGGATTTTACAGTCACCAGGGAGCGCATCCGGCAGATAGAAGCCAAGGCCCTGCGCAAACTTCGTCATCCCAGCCGCCGCAAGGAGTTAAAGAGCTTTATTGAAACGTAGTGTTTTTTACTGCTTGACACCTTTGCAAAGCGGAATTTATACTCAAATTCCGGTCGTTTTAAACGGGCCCATAGCTCAGCTTGGTAGAGCACCCGGCTCATAACCGGCAGGTCCCTGGTTCGAGGCCAGGTGGGCCCACCAGGTAGGTCCGAAATGGCAACTTCCTAAGAGGCGGGTCGTTTGGCAAATGGCGTACCACGTATTTGGAGGTCCCAACGGCACTGGAAAGATCCCCGGCGCCTTCAGAATACCCGAACCGCTGGACCAGCATGAAACTTATAAGACAAAGAGGGGTGTTCCCAAAAAGGAACACCCCTCTTTGTTTACACTGGTGAGGAGTAGCTACTCATGACCGGTCGCTGTTCACCAGTCACCGGTGTGGAGCGCCAACCATGGTCCGGATAGAAGAAATTTTGCAGTGGATAGATTCCTGGGCGCCTTTCCGTTATGCCGAATCATGGGACAACTGCGGCCTTCAGGTGGGCAGTCCGATGGCCATCGTCACGAGGGTCCTTGTTGCACTGGACCCGGCCTCATCGGTTCTTAATGAGGCTCACCAGCTCGGGTGTCAATGTGTGGTTACACACCACCCTTTGTTCCTTCGGCCTATAAGTTTTGTCCACACCGATTCATGGCCTGGATCGATCATAAGCCAGGCGCTGCTGTCGGGGATAAACATAATAGCAGCCCACACAAATCTCGATGCCGCGCGTCATGGCGCCAACGCCATGCTCGAGGAACTGCTGAAGCTGGGCGCCGCGAGGCCCCTTGAGGCTCAAACCCTCCACTGCGGTGAGGAACAATACCTCGGAGTAGGACTGGTGGGGCTGTTGCCGGGAGAAAATACGCTTGAATCGCTTGCCGCAAGACTTAACGGGGTGTTTGGCGGGGCCGTCGTCCGGATTACCGGTAATTTGGGAAAAAGGATAACCAGCGTGGCTGTTTGCGCCGGCAGTGGGGGCAGCATGATAGGAAAGGTCCTTGCGTCGGGAGCCGATGTCTTCATCACTGGAGATTTGAAATACCACGACGCCAGATTAGCCGAAGAAAGCGGACTGGCCCTCATCGACATCGGGCATTTCGCATCAGAGAAACTGGTTCTTGAACCTTTTTGCGATTTTCTGCGATCAAAGGCTACATCTGAGGCGGCAGAGCTTGAAGTTTTCGTTTCCAAATCAGAAGAAGACCCCTTCAAGTTGGTTGCCTGAGCGGATCAAATTTTATCAGGAGGTGGTGAATTGCTTGATCAACTTAAGTGTCTCATTGAGTACCAGAAGATTGAGGACAAAAAGAACCAGTTGATCCGAAGCTACGAGGAAGCTCCTCGACGCCTTGCCGAGTTGGAGAAAGAATTCGAATTTTTCGAAGGACAATACCTTTCGAAAAAAGAAGAGTACGATGATGCAAGAAAAACACATCGCACGGTCGAGCAGCAGATAGAGGACCTGCGGGCGCGTATGGGCCGCCAGAAAACCCGCCTAGGCGAGGTGAGAACAAATAAGGAATACCAGGCGATGCTCAAAGAGATCGATGAGACAAAGAAGGAAGTTTCCAGAAATGAAGACATAGCCTTGGAACTTATGGATAAGATCGACCGTCTTGTCAGGGAAGTCGGCGATCTGGGCAATGACCTGGAAGGAAGGCGCAGGAAGCTTGAGGAGGAAAGGGCCGTTGTGCAGCGGGAGAGCGGTGAGTTGAAAGGGCGTCTGGATCGTCTCGAAGCCATTCGCCGGAACGTGCGCGACCGGCTAACCCCGGATCTATTGAAGAAGACGGATTTCCTTTTTGAGAAGCAGGCCGGAATTGCGGTTTCCGCAGTGGAGAACGGCGTTTGCAAGGTATGCCACATGAACATTCCGCCTCAGAAGTTCATAGAACTCCAGCGAGACGAAGATATTCTGCAATGCCCCCACTGCCATCGTTTTCTTTACTGGCCGGGTCATGAGGGATATTGTGTCACTGAAGAGGACATGGACGACATCTAACAGAACCGTGAGTCGTGAATAGTGAATAGTCAATAGTTCAGTCAGGAGGTACTTGACTGTTCACTGTTCACTGTTCACGAATTAATGAGGTATCTATCATGGCAGTATACGGAATGAAGGTTTTTGCCGGTAACAGTAATCCGGCCCTGTCGGCAAGCATATGCGAAATCCTTGAAATCCCTCTTGGCAAGTTAATGGCTGGCAGATTCAGCGATGGGGAAATCAGGGTGGAAATCGGCGAAAATGTAAGGGGAGCCGATGTTTTCATAATTCAAACAGGGGCTTCTCCGGTTAACGATAATCTGATGGAACTACTGGTCATGATAGATGCGTGCAAGCGCGCTTCAGCCCGCCGGATCACTGCCGTAATGCCCTACTACTGCTACGGGCGCCAGGACAGGAAAAATAAACCACGTGTTCCCATCACAGCGCGTCTGGTGGCCGACCTTATCACGCGTGTCGGTGCGGACCGGATCGTAACTATGGACCTTCATGCAGGACAGATTCAAGGTTTTTTCAACGTGCCGGTCGATAACCTTTACGCGTCTCCGATTCTGCTGCCTTTCATCAAGGAGCATTTTGAGAAAAATCTGGTCATCGTATCACCCGATGCGGGCGGCGTGCCCCGCGCGCGGGCATATGCAAAGCTGCTTAAATCGGGGCTGGCGATGATAGACAAACGCCGCAGCGACCCCAACAAGGCCGAAGCGCTCAACATCATAGGAGAAGTGGAAGGCAAAACGGCCCTCATCCTCGACGATATGGTGGATACTGCCGGCACGCTTGTGGAGGCCACCAGAACCCTGCTCGAAAAGGGATCGAAAGCCGTATTCGGCTGTGTGACCCACGGGGTGCTTTCAGGACCTGCGGTCGAACGCATAGGCAACAGTTCGCTGGAAAGTCTGATTGTTACGGACACACTCCCCCTCAAGCAGGAAGTGGTGGAGACCGGGAAAATCGCCTGTGTATCGGCGGCTAAGCTTTTCGCCCGAGCCATCCGCAACATCCATAATGAAGATTCGATAAGTACTCTTTTCGAGATTTTGCATTGAAACAGTTAGCGATGGGGTTCCTTGATCGTAAACCTCCATGGCGGCCTTTCACGACCTATAAGGGACGGCCTGAGGTAACTGCCGTTATTTGCCGGCAGCCGTGAGCCCCCGGTTCAGAGCCGTCATTTCTTCCACGCGGGCTTTCTCTTTTCTATAAATGCGCTCATGCCTTCGGAGGCGTCTTCCGCCATGCAGTTCATTGCTATGACTTCTTTGGCATACTCGTAAGCGGACCTTTCGTCGAGGTCGACCTGGGAATAGAAGGCCTTCTTTCCGAGGGCGAGGACAAACTGGCTTGCCTGCGCAAGTTCAAGCGCCCACTTGCGCGTTTCTTCGGCGAGTCTTTCGGGCGGAGCGAGTTTGTTGACCAGGCCAAACTGTAAGGCTTCTTCGGCGGAGATGAACCTGCCGCTCAAGAGCATGTCCATGGCGCGCCGCCTGCCGATGAGGCGCACCAGCGGGATCATGGGAGTTGTGCAAAAAACGCCTATTTTGACGCCGGGAGTGGCAAAACGCGCCCCGGTTTCGGCGACGGCCAGGTCGCACGCAGCGACGAGCTGGCATCCAGCGGCGGTTGCTATCCCATGTACCTGGGCTATTACGGGCTGTGGCAGATCATGGATTTTAAGCATCATTTTGTTGCATGCGGTGAAAATTTCCCGCAGTTCGTCGAGGCTCTCCCGCTTGCGGTTCATTTCCCGAATATCGTGTCCGGCGCTAAATACTGCGCCGTTTGCCCGGATGATGAGAATGGATATCTCGCTATCTCCCGCAACCCTTTCAAAGGCGTTTCGGATCGAGTGGATCATCTCCAGTGAAAGCGCATTCCTGGTTTCAGGCCGGTTAAGAGTGAGCCAACCAACCGGAGGCTCTTTTTCAAAAAGTACGAAGTCGTTCATCTGCATAGTCACTCTCCTTTCCGAGTTCTGTCTCGAAAAGTCCTATTTCCCGTATTATATCCTATTCCCACTCCGACTCTCCATCCAGGCAGAAACGGAGGGCCTTCTTTATTTCTTCGATCTGTTCGGGGTCTGTAACCTTCTGATGCTTTTCGTTCCTGATATAGAAAGCGTCGGCGGCCCAATCGCTTTTGGTTGTGATTTTAGCTAGATAAATAGGGACCTGGAGTTCATGCAATGTCCGGGTGATGGTGTATAGAAGACCTATGCGGTCAGCGGTATAGACCTCCAGAATCGTGTACATGGCCGAGGATTCGTTGTCAATGACTATCTTGCTCGGTTCCGTGCGCAACGTTTTTGGCTGGCGCCTTCCAGCCAAATGTGCCGCTATCCGGTAGTCCAGGGCCAACTTGCCTTGAAACAGGCGGTCCATATCTTTTCTCATGGCGTCCCAGTCAGTTGGCGTCTCACCGTCCGGGAGCCGGCACTGGAAGAGGAGCAGCGTAGTTTCGTTATTCATTGCAAAGGCTTGAGCGGTGATGATGTTGAGTTCGTGGAGCGTGAGGATTCCTGCCGATTTTGCAAGAAGCTCCGGCCTGTCGTAGCTCAATAATGTAATCTCTGCCGTTTCGCGCCCGGAGGAGACCTCCCAGATAAAAGTCCTTTGGGATTCCTGGAGCTTTCTGCTCAACCGGATATGGTTGACTATCTCCTCGGGGGATATTGAAATCAGATACCTTGGAGCGAGCTGTGCGAAGTAGTTTTCCACCTCATTGGGGCTCAGAAGGTCGGAAACGCGCGATTCGATCTTTTTCTTAACCATGGCCACTCGTTCGGAGATGACCCTTGAGCTCGGTTCGCCCTTTTCCAGTATGCCTCTGAGATTGCTGTAAAGCGTGAGGACCGGTGTATTGCGCCATTTGTCCCTGGCTCGAGGGCCGGTGGCCATCATGTCGGCGAAAGTGAGCACAAGGAGTTGATCGAGGTACTCCTTTCTGCCCACTGCGGCAGTGCAGTTCGACAGCATTTCGTGGTCGGCCAGGTCGCGAAGCGATGCGCTGTCAAGCAGCAGCATGTGTTGTGAGACAAGGAACTGGACCGTCTCGGTTTCCTGGGAAGAAAGCCCCAGGCGCCTTGCCACAGCGGGAATCATCTCGCCGCCCCTGGCGGCATGCCCGCTGCCTGAACTTTTTCCCACGTCGTGGAGGAGACCTGCGAGCAGCATAGGGGCAGGGTCTGCGAGGTCAACAGCGGCAGCGGTGAGTTCGGGTTCTTCTTCGGAGTACGCTCCGGCGATAGTTTTTTTCAGTTCGGCCACCGTGCGGAGGTGGTGCTCCTGGACGGGGTAAAGATGAAACCGGTCGTGCTGAACCAGTCCGTGCAGCGAGGCAAGCTCCGGGATCAGAGCGGTCATGAGGCCGTAGTCGTAGAAGCGCCGCAGAACCGGCACATCGGTGGAGTCGGCACGGAGCATCTCAAGGAATTCATCTTTAACGCAAGGGTCTCCGGAAGCCGCGTCCAGGACGTTTTTATTGTGAGATATCCATTGCCTTGTAACGTTTGCCAGTCCAAGGCCGCGTCGGGCGGACACCGCAAACAGGTGAACCAGGCGATCGGGCATTGCCGGGTAGCGGTCAGTCTGGATATAAATCTTCCCCCATCTGGCAAGGATGCCTTCCTCTATGACGGTCCCGGCTTCTTCAGTGCTGGATGAGCGTCCCTCGTGGAGTTTTTCCCAGAACTCCCGCGAAACCTCTGCAACTCCTTCAAACAACTGATGAACGTGCTGCATAAAGATTTCGACAGGAAGAAAACCGGATATTTCAGCATATCCCAGTTTGCGGGCAAGCGTCTCCTGGTCGTCAAACAGCAGGGTGCTGCCGGTCCGGCCCGATGCGGCGTGCAAAAGGGTCAGGTACCGGCAGAAGGTTTTTTCTGCGGCCTGAAGCAGGTCAACTTCCTGCCGGGTAAGATATCCCTGGAAAATGGCGTCTTCAAGGTTTCGAAGCCTGGATTCGATGCGGCATCCGAAGCGGATGGCGCGAATTTCGGAAAGTCCTCCCGGGTTTTCTTCGATGTCAGGTTCAAGCCAGTTCTGAGGGTTTTCGAGCAGCTTCTTGCGGGCTCTGATTGATTCGTCTAAAAAGCCCAGGAGCGCTTCCCTGTTTTTTGCGATGAGACTGTCAATTTCCCGTTCGAGGAGATCGGCGAGGTTGCGGTTTCCGGAAATGAAGCGCAGGTCCATGAGTTTGAAGAAGAACCCGTAATTCTGCCGGGCCAGGTCAATTATCTGCGCCACCGATCCCCTGAAGGCTTCAACAGGCCATCCGGCCTCGGTGAGAGGACGGGTGATCTCCTCATCCCAGGCGTCTCTCATGGGCGAATCATCGGCCTGGAGGCACAGGACGGGGACGGCCAGGGTCGGAGACGTTATACCGCGTCCAAAGGAGCCGATCGCTGCGATGGCACCGCCGGCCCGGAATGCCTCGGAGTCGGCAAGTCGATTTGCGAGGTGGTTGTATAACGAAATGACGGCGATCTCGAGCAGGCTGGTATGTCTATCGAGCGCTTGTTCGCTGGTTTCCGCCAGAATCAGCTCGCGCTGTTTTCTCAAGGATTCGGAGATATTTCCGTTCATGTTTCACTCCAAGGTTTACAAAACCACCGGCGTCCCGGATCAAATGCGCCTGCGGGGCAGCCTTACAGGCCCCAAATGACGCGGGGCAGGAACACTGAGCAGATTATTGTTCGCAGCCGACTGTTCTGCGCAGGTCTTCTCTGATTTGCGCAAGCTCAGACCTGATTCGCTCTGTCTCGTATAGCCGCTCTGTAAGACTGGATTGCGTGCGGGCTGCTTCTTTTTCTCCCCTGAGGCGCAGGTCGATGCCGCTTTCTATGGCCCGCGATATTCCGGCCGCGCCGGCGTCCATGCTGCCGATTATCCGGGAGCGGAAGCCGGCGGCGCTGCGATTGAGCCTTTCGATGAAGTCCGATCTGAGCCTTCCGGCCTGCATCTCTATCATTTCCAGCATGTGCCGTTTTCTTTTGCCGAAAATGATTTTGTTGGCTGTGCGCACTGCCCAGTCTCGCAGGCGCTGGAACCTCCACTTACCCGTTATGAAGCCAGGAACGACCTGCGTCAGGGAATCGGCCAGCATATCGAGGCCGACCGCATCGCATCGCAGCTTGTAGTGGAACGAAGACTCACAGGTTCTCAGGGATTCGACCTCAACGGTTTCGAAGGGGATGGAAAAGAGTCGGGAGGAAAAATCGAGGAGCGAATCGGTCTTCCCGTTTACTTTTGAGGCA
>DASPQK010000396.1:0-3673 GCA_035624985.1 Syntrophobacteraceae bacterium
AACGGAACCCCGCTTCAAAACCTTACCTACAGCTACGATGGAGATGGAAACATCCTGACCGTCAGCGATGGGGTAGATTCGACAAGAGACCTCTGGTTTGGTTATGACGGTCTAAACAGGTTGACAACGGCCTCCTCTCCAAACACAAACTATGGTAACATAACCTTTGAATATTCCCCGTCCGGGAACATTACTTATAATTCGAGGGTCGGCTCATACTCGTACAGCGGGCCGCAGCCTCACGCCGTGACGGCGGCGGGGAGCAACGCCTACGGCTATGACGCCAACGGCAACATGACGACGAGAAACGGCCAGGCCATGACCTACGACCAGGAAAACAGGCTGCTGAAAGCGGGAAGCTACTCTTATGTCTATAACTACAAGGGGATGAGGGCCATCAAGAGCAGCGGCACACCCTCTTCGACGACCGCCTACGTGAACAACCTCTACGAGTGCACGAATGCAACGTGCACCAAACATATTTTCGCCGGATCCCGGAGGATCGCATCCAAAACCGGCAGTTCGGTTATCTACTATTATCACCCGGACCTTCTTGGCGGCTTGAACATCGCCACCGACGCCAACGGCAACCCGGCGGAGACGCGCTTCTACTACCCTTATGGAGAAGACTGGATCGCAACGGGCAGCGTCGATCTCCACTACAAATTCACGGACCAGGAGAGCGACTCTGAGACGGCGCTCTATTACTATAAAGCCCGTTACTACGATCCGCATATCGGGAGGTTTATTACCACTGATCCGTTATTGCAGGCTGTGTATGATCCTGCAACTTTCCCTAGGCTGACGGTATCCAACTATCTTCCGAGTGCTGCGCACATCCGCGGAAACAAAGCCACGGGCAAGGCAGTCTCAACCCAAAAGAACCGGACAGGTACAAATCCCTACACATACGCCCTGAACAATCCGACCGCGCTAATTGATCCAACAGGGCTTGATGTGAACATAATTATCAATCGAACCACCTATACGCCAAGCTCTATTGTTGGGACGATCAACGTTACCAGCACGGTCGTAAATGGAACATTTTCCGGGTATACGCTGGAGAACGCCACTCCGCCTAATCCAAATTTACCCCTTCCCCAAGGCACTTATTCTGCGTTCTCCACCAACGGAACCGTACTAACTCAAGGCAGGATTGCCCTGGAAGTACCAGACAGTATAAACGACCTGTCTAAGGGTTACATAGAGATTCACACTGGAAACGAACCTGATGACGCTACCGGGTGTTTCGTGGTTGGGACGACAACCACCACTGACTGGGTGGGTAACAGTCGTGTTGCGATGGACAGCATAAATAGCATTATCGCCTATGACGGATCGGGCAAAATAATGGTTTATGTTACCGGCAGCTCAACCGCCCCTGAGGCGGCGCCCAACTCAGCTCCTGACAACCCAACGCTAACCAGCCCACCGCAACAGGATACCTTGACACAGGGTAGCCAAGAACAGGTTATTCCGGCCCCTCCCCCGAGCTCGAATCCGGGGCCGGGGCCGGGCAGCGGCGATGACTACAATGACGACGACGACGACGGCTGAGGGCTCAATGTCAATGAGATCATAATCAGCAGTTCAATGCCGTGGCCTCCGGCTTGCCCAGTGTGACTTATTCTGCTGGGCCGGGTTACGGGGATGGAGTGCTGCTGGCGAGCGGCCGTTCATGAAGTCGCCCCCTCCAGCATTTGGTTGGCGGCAGCCGGCGTCATGATTGATGACGAGTGGGGCGCGGGCGCCTGTAGTTTGTCATTAGTCGCTGGGGACGCGATGCCTGGCTTTTTCGTCAGATGGGGAAGTGAAATGAAACGGTTTGCATCATGCTATGTAGTTTTGCTTGCAGCCCTTTTATCAGGGGTTTGTGTTCGGGCCTATTCCAGTTCATTGTGGGATGAATTCCTGCGGGACCCTGATGAAGGGAGTCTTATCGTGCTGGAAAACGCAATCGGGATGTGCCAGGAAGCGTGCAGCCCGTGCGCCTTGCCTTCGAAGGAACAGGTCCCGTTGCTGTTCGAACTTGTCGGCAAAGGGAACACTAAAGCGTTCCTAGCTGGGTTATCGGTGTCCAGGTGCTTCCATGCATCATACAGCGAGGACTTTTCCCGGAGTGCCGGGGCTTTCTTTGAGATGCGCCCACTTATTTTTTTGCGGGCAGTCAAAGAGAAGGCCGTTCAGGACTGGGAGATCAAGCTCTTATTCACTATGCTTCCGCTCGATACTGTTGATAATTTGGATCAGAAAATATCAGTAGTCGAGAATAGGATTGCCATTTTGAATTCTATCGACGATCCGTCGGTTGTTGAGGTAAAAGAAAAGGGGCTATATTTTTTAAAAAAAAAAGAGACGGTCTTGAGAAGATCATGACCGAATTGCGTAACAAAGCCGAAGGCTCCGAAAAGTGAAAATCTGACCTTAAGATATCCGGCATGCGTATCTCAGGGGGCGACGGAGTATGCGTTTGGAAGAATGTTATATAGGCCATCCATAATACAATTATTATGTGATAAATCGCTCGGAAGAGAGCGGCCCAGACGTAAGGACTAAAGGGACCAGCCGCGAAGTCGGCGGCCCCTCAGCTCCGGCCACATAGGTCCTAAGACCGGTGATTGGTCAAATTAAGCACGGAAACGGGCGACAAGCCCGGAACTGCAGCCGACTATGCTGGGCTGCGCATTAGAGAGCCTGTCCTGGCTACACAGACACAGGCAGAATAGAATCAGCTCTTAACATTGTGAATCTAACATTTGGGAGACGATGACTCACTTCAAATTGGCCACTTCCAGTGCCTTGTGTCTGTGTCTGCTTAGCTTGCACCTAGCCCTATCGGGATCTGTATGTCGCCTTACCATGCGCCCTTCAATTGAGTCCCTTTCCCATGCCATCGACCTTTCAGCCGCCTACCTCGCACGCTCATGCGGACCTGATGGTAAGTTCGTCTATCTGGTCGACCCGCGCACAGGCAAGGAGGCGGATGCGTATAATGTCGTCCGCCATGCGGGCGCAATTTACAGCCTGGCCTTGTTCAACCGTATGCACCCGAACGCTGAAGCACTCGCGACAATTCTCCGCGCAGCGGACTACCTCCGGAAAAACTATCTCCGCGACGATCCAAGCAGCCGGATGTGCATCGTCTGGCCTGCGCTGCCTGGAACTAAATCGGCTGGTCCAATTACGCTAGGCGCAACAGGGCTTGGATTGGTGGCTTTGAGCGAAACCGAGCGGGCAAATCCGGATACCATCGCTCACAAAGACCTGGAGGGCATGGCGCGCTTCCTGATCTTCCAGCAAAGAAGCGACGGGAGCTTCTTGACTGAATATAGTCCGGCATCAGGCCCGGTCCAGGGGCAAAGAAAACTCGCCAACCTTTACTATCCGGGTGAAGCCATTCTGGGGCTGCTCACGCTCTATGAATTGGACCATCAAAAACAATGGCTGGTGGCCGCGGGAAAAGGACTTGCCTATTTGGCCAAAAGCCGCGCTAGCCTCCAGGCGGTCCCCCGCGACCACTGGGCGCTGATCGCGACGGCAAAGTTTGTGCCCCATTACGAACAAAGCCAGTGTCCCGCCACGCGCCAGGAGTTGGGGCATCACACGATTCAGGTAGCAAATGCTTTGCTGGAACGGCTCGCTTCCGGCATGAGCGCAGACCCCGTTTTGGACG
>DASPQK010000397.1:0-35960 GCA_035624985.1 Syntrophobacteraceae bacterium
GTGAGACTGTCAAGGGTTTCGATCCAAGCCCGGAAATTCCCCGTCATAAGGAAACCCGATCCCGAATTGACTGGGAAAATGCGGTGAAATGCGAGCCTGTCCATCAGTGCATCAAGGATCTCTGCAAAACTGATCGGGTCAGGTCCTCCCGGGGCCTGCGCGGCCGTGTCTTTATCCACTTTCAGAACAATGTTGCTGTGCTCGAGCACGGAGAGATGGCCGTGCGCCATGAGCATCAGGACGAATTTTTTGGCGGAATCCTCCGTTATTTTATCTTCTGACTTGTAGGCCGTTCTTCCGCACAACTCTACAAGGCGCAACGCACTATTTTCGTCCGAAGGCGCCAACCCGAAAGGTGAAACCGAGCCTTTGACGAACCGAACAGACATTGCCAACTCCTTCCCCAAAGATCTTTTCTTCGCAACTCCAAAATCCGGCACTCAACTCACGAACCGTCGCCTGTGCAAATGTCGTTGAATTCCGAGTGGAAATGCCGTTATTATCCTGAATCGAACTGCATTTACCAGCATTTTATTCCATCGAGAATTCGGGGCCTTACGGAATTATACAGTAATTCGAACAAGTTACCTTTGGTCTTTGGAGGGCTGATATTTCCATGCATCTCAAAAGTCTTGTGACCGGCTTCATTCTTGTCTGTGTACTTTTAGGCCCCAATGCGGCAGGGGCGGAATCGCTAAAAGTGATCGTCCTCACGGACGCCGCCGGCCTGGGAGACAGAGGATTCAATGACGTCTGCTGGCAGGGGGTGCTGAGGGCCAAAAAGGATTTCGGCATCGATGCTCAGTTCCTGCAATCCAGGGAGCAGGCCGACTACGCATCCAATTTAGCTCTGGCTGCCGGAAGGGCCGATATTGTCGTTACGCTCGGATACCTGTTTACGGACTCGCTCAAGGAGGCGGCGCCTCATTTTCCAAAGACCCGGTTCATACATATCGAGGGCGATGTCAGGGCCGAAAACGTGGCGAGCATCGATTTCAGGTCTGAGGAGGGCGGCTTCATCGCCGGGCTGACAGCCGGGCTTTTCACCAGGAAGATGATGGTCGGAGTAGTGGCGGGAATGGACATACCGCCGGTCGAAGCCTATGTCAGCGGATTTCGGGCGGGAGTGCAGACAGCGCAAAAGGCCCGAGGGGAAAAGATCGAGACAATTGTTGCCAGTGCGGGGTCCTTTAACGATCCAGTCAAGGGGAAATCCCTGGCGGCGGCCATGATGGACCGGGGGACGGACGTCATTTTCAGGGCGGCAGGCAATACCGGAATCGGGGTTACCGAAGCGGTGAAGGAAACGAGCGGCATGTACATGATCGCCGAAGACCTCGATCAGGATGCCGAGATACCGGGCCGGGTGCTTGCGAGCGCCTTGAAGAGGATGGATGTTGCTGTCTACGATGCGATCCGGGGTGTGGTTGAGGGCCGTTTCCGGGCGGGACATCGCTGGCTGGGGGTATCGGAGGGGGCTATAGACATAACCGAGATGAAGTATTCGAGGCAGCTTTTCAGTCCTGTCGATCTGGAACGCATAGAAAGGGCGAAAGATCTTCTCAAAAGCAGCCGACTGAGCGTGCCAAAACGATACACCGAGGTGGATTCCTTTGTTGCGCCGTCCCTGTAGGCAGGGAACCGTGAACAACAGGGAGAACTGCCGTTCCCGGTTCGCAGATGGCGGACGACGGCATTATTAAACGGTGAAAATGGTTCCCTTACCTCTCATCGAATTCCGAGACATAAGTAAGAAATTCGGAGAGATCTACGCCAACAAGGGTATTTGTCTTGACATCCGCCGGGGAGAAATCCACGCTATTGCCGGGGAAAACGGGGCCGGTAAAACCACCCTGATGAAGGTGCTTTTTGGCAGGCTGCAGCCCGATTGCGGATCGTTAATCCTGCGCGGCAGCGCGGTCTCGTTTCGCAGTCCGCGCGAAGCCGTCCGGGCCGGAATCGGAATGGTCCACCAGGATATACTGTTTTTTCCTCAGCTTTCAGTGCTGGAAAACATCATCGTGGGCTTTGAGCCGTCGTGGCCGTCTTTGGGCGGATCGGGGCCGGGGAGAGGTTTTTTTGCCAAGGTCCTTAGAACCGGCCCGGCGAGGAAGGCGATCGGGGAGATCCGGGACTCCCTGGGTTTTCGATTGGAGATGGACCGCCGGGCAAACGAGCTCCCTTTCGCATCGAGGCAGCAGATAGAACTTGTGAGGATGCTCTACCGGGGGGCGGAAATTCTAATCCTTGACGAACCTACAAGCCTTCTATCCCCCGACGAAACGGAGAAGTTTCTTGGGCTTATGAAATCCCTTCGCGCGGGCGGGCGGACAGTCCTTTTCATCAGCCACCGCCTGATGGAGGTCTTCTCAGTTGCGGACAGAATCACGGTGCTGAGAAGAGGAAGGCTCGAGACAACCCTGGATGCCGGATCAACCGACATGGAAGAAGTCGCCCGGATCATGGTGGACGGCGCCGACCTCGCCAGGCGCCGGCCTGATCGTGAATCCTCACCCGGAAGCCTGTCTGGGAAATATTTGATAGACGCACGCCGGCCCCTGCGGCCTTCTCAGGTTTCCGAGGGGCTGGTCCTGGAACTTCAAAACGTGAGTTCAGGGCCGTCCGGGAGCGAACCGCCGCTCCGAGACATTTCGATCTCCATCGCGAAAGGGGAGATTTTCGGATTAGGCGGGATAGTTGGAAACGGGCAAAGATCGCTGGCAAGAATTCTTGCCGGGAAGATCAGCCCGGATAGCGGGTCGCTCCTGTTCCGTGGCGAGGAAATTTCGCGCCAGGGCATTAAGGAGCGGTTGGCGAAGAATATTCGGTGGCTTCAGGAAAGCCCGCTTGAAGAAGCCCTTTTGCCGGAGAGTTCGTTATTGGAAAATTTCCTTCTTGGACGACAGCGCAGGGAAGAATTTGCAAGGGGTGGATTTGTCCGCAGGCAACGAATCATCCGTTTTTCGGAGGAGCAGATCGCGCTTAACGATATCGCCGCACCCGGTCCGCTCGCCCCCCTTTCCAGCCTTTCCGGCGGCAACCGTCAGAAGCTTGCCCTTGCCCGGGTCCTTGCCGGCGCGCCATCGCTTGCGATCCTCGAGCAGCCCTGCCGGGGACTCGACCTTCGCGCGGCGGCCGCCTTCCATGGGCGCCTGCTGGAACTTAGCCGCAAGAGCGGAGTCTCCTTCATTTTGATATCATACGATTTCGATGAATTGCTCTCTATCTGCGACCGGATCGCGGTCATTTACCGTGGGGAAATAATGGGAACAGCGCAAAGCTTAAATCTTTCGCGGGAGATTCTCGGGAGGTGGGCGGCGGGAGTAAAAGACACGCATGGAGATGAATAGAGGCGAGGAAAAAGCAAAAGCATCGAGACCGTGGCGGTTTTTTTCCCGAGTCTTTCAAACTCCGGTCCCCAACCCATTGCGGCGTCTCAGCGCGGGTTTCCTGACCGCTCCGGCGGCAGGACTGCTCATATGCATGGGACTTGCGTTAGCCGCCGGGGCCGGACCGATTGACCTTATCCGGACCATTTGGTCCGGCTCCTGGGGCAGCGCCGAGGCGGCGATAAACACGCTGACAAAGATGACGCCCCTGCTTTGCACGGGTCTTGCGGTCGCCCTCGCATACAGGGCGGGGCTCCTCAATATCGGGTGCGAGGGTCAGCTCACTGTTGGGGCGCTCGTTTCCGCATGCTTCGCCGTTGCAGGATCCCGGTTGCCCGGTTTCCTCCTCCTGCCCCTGACACTTGTATGCGGCGCTGCAGCGGGCGGCCTCTGGGCGCTTCCGGCGATATTGCTCCGGCAGTGGAGGGGCGTGCACGAGGTGATCAGCGCGCTTCTGCTCAATTACATGGCCATCCACCTGTGCAGTTATCTAGTCTCGGGACCGTTCGGCGATGGGACAGCCATGGGGAGAACGCCGCCTATCCCCGCTTGGGCCCAAATGCCGGAGGTGTGGCGGAGCGGGTCGCTTTTTTTCACCCTCGCGCCTCTGATCGCGCTCCTGCTATGCTTTGGCGCATGGTTGTGGCTTTCAAAAACGCTCTGGGGATTTGAAGCCAGATCTGCGGGGACTAATTTCGATGCAGCGGTAAACGCGGGCATTTCCGCTTCCAGGTGGCAAATTATGATTTTCTTAAAGAGCGGCGCTCTCGCCGGTCTCGCTGGGGCGCTCGAGGTCTGTGCGGTCCACCACCGTTTCTACAGGTCCTTTTCGCCGGGCTACGGGTTTGACGGACTGACTGCCGCCTTTTTGGCAAACGGTTCGCCCCAATGGCTCTGGTTAAGCACCGCCTTTATGGCAAGCCTGCGTTCCGCCGATAAACTGCTCCAAATCGGCCTTAATCTTTCTCCGAACTTCATCTTGGTGGTCCAGGCCGTTCTTCTGCTTTCAGTCGTGAGCCAGGGCGGAATTTGGCGGCAGATCGACAAATTTTCTTCCCAGGCTCGCAGGAGCTCCCGGAAAGATGATTCAACTCATCAACCTGATCGCGCTGTTACTGGCTAAGGCATGTCCCCTTCTCCTGGCGGCCTTCGGCGGCCTGCTCTCGGAGCTCAGCGGGGTGATTAATTTTGCCCTTGAAGGCATGATGCTCACTGGCGCCTTTGCGGCGGTTCTTGGGACATGGGTGACCGGGTCGCATTGGATGGGTTTGCTGGCGGCGATATCCTCAGGCGCAATGGTCGGCGCCGTTCACGCCGGCGCGAGCCTGAAGCTGAGGGCGAACCAGATCGTCAGCTCGATTGCGGTAAACCTTCTGGCGGTGGGTCTTACCGGATTCCTGTTAAATCAGGTATTCCACGTGTACGGAACTTCACCGGGGGTGGAGGCTCTGCCCAGTCTGAGTTCGATTCTCCCGCAAACCGGCGTGCCGGACAATTTACGCCGCTTTGCCCAGGGGACCTCCATCCTGGTGCCGGCTGCCCTGGCTATCGGTATCGCAGTGACTGCCTTCCTGAGGTGGACCGTCCCAGGGCTGCGCCTGCGAGCGTGCGGTGAAAATCCCGAAGCGGCCCGGGCGGCGGGTCTTATGGTACGGCAGACTCAGTTTATTGCAGTCTGCACCGGAGGAGCGCTGGCAGGAATGGGAGGTGCGTTTCTTTCGATAGGGGAGCTGTCGCAGTTTGTCGAAAACATAACCCAGGGGCGGGGATATCTGGCGGTGGCGGCCGTCATTCTTGGCAGGTGGAGACCTACGGGGGTATTTCTTGCGGTGCTTTTCTTCGGCTGCGGGGAAGCTGTTTCGGAATGGTTTGCCGTGAGGTGGCCGAGCCTGCCAAACCAGCTTTTCCTGGTCATTCCTTACGCCGCCTGCTTTGCCGTGCTGGCCCTCTATACCGGGCGGCGAAGACCTCCTTCGGCTTTGGGGCGTGTAGAACACTAATTGACGGATATGCGTTTGAATATTAGAATGCAAGCGCTTGCTTATGCATACGACTATCGAGATATGAACATTAGCAGACGACACCGATGTCGTTATTGATTTCTTCCCGGGCGTAGAGCCATCCGCCCAGCAGGTTGCCAACCCGACCCAAAGACAATCTAAACATGAGTTACATCGAAAAAAATCTGATGAACGGCGAAAACATACTTTACCGGGCCAGGTTGCACTGGGTGGTGTTTGTTTGGCCTGTGATCTGGTTTATCGTCGCGATCTCCTGTTTTAACCACGGCACTGACGCCGCCGTCCTTGCCGGCCGATTATTCGTCTTGATCGCTGCACTCAAAGGCATCGAGTCGTTTATTACTTTTTCGACCTCTGAATTTGGGGTAACGAACCAGCGAGTTATAGCCAAGGTCGGTTTCATTCGCAGAAATTCAACTGAGATATTCCTGGCCAAGCTGGAAGCAATTCAGGTTAATCAAAGTATTTCAGGCAGAGTCCTTGGATATGGGTCTATTACGGTAAGCGGAACCGGCGGGACAAGGGACGCCTTCCACAATATATCGAATCCTCTTGCGCTTAAGCTGAAGATACAGGAGCAAATTTCGATGCTGAAATGACGGTCCGCTAATCGCCGGTTGCTTTCCGGGATGACTTCAGCCGTTCGAGAAGCTCGGATGCGAGACCGCTGATTTTGTGCTTTTCGAAAGATCCATGCTGAAATATACGGATTTCCGACCGATCCTGAAGCAAAGGTGTAAGAAGCCGCACCGTGGGGGCAAGTTCGAGACTGCTCAAGGACGAATCGGCCAGCAAAAGCAGCGTCAGGACCGCGAGTCCTCTTTTCACCGCGTCGGCGGATTTCAACTGCGCCAGGATGGGACCTGTCCATTTCCGCAAAAGTTCGGGCCTTTTCAGGGCGAGCCGGTTAATTCCCCACATGACGCCCCGTTCGAGCTCATCGTTTTCCAGCAGGTTTCCATCTTCATCTATGTAGGAGACGAGGATCGGGTGATATTCGCTGGCGAGGGTCTCATTTTCCGCCATTATCTCTCCCATCGCCTCGGGGGCGCCCCAGCCGATCCCTCCGGATTCGTCGTTGAGACTCCAGATAAGCCGCCGCATGATGGTGCGGGCCGCCTCCAGGTCATTCTCAGCGATTGCCGACACTGTGATTCCAACTGCCCGCACAGCCCTCCACCTGATCGTTTCATCGGTATCGTAAAGGAAGCTGAGCAGCGGGTTTATTATTTTTTCCGGGGCGACACCGGCTTTTCTTGTCAGCACCTCTTCAAAATCGGATGCCTCAAGAAGTGAGCGGAGATGCTTTCTGAGGGCAAATCCGCCCCGCCCAATGCATATTTCCTTCTGCTTCATTCGCTCTGTCCAAAATCCGGACGGCCCCTATCCCGTGGCCATTCTTTTCCCGAAAAACAGGCTGCGCATTTTGCCCTCACCCTTTCCAATTCTGCTCGACTCTTTCGGAATCAGCTGCGAAAGGACAACAACCTTTCGCTCAGGCTCAGAGAGTTGTATCCTGAGCATCTTCCTGAGAAAAGAATTTCTCACAGTATTCCAAGCACCTTGTCCGTACCGCTTTTGACCACTTCCCCCGGATTCTCGGCTGCTATCGCCGATGAGGCCGACAAACAAAGACAGATTACCGAGATGAGCGTTTTGAAAATTTAAGGCTTACCGGCTGCTTTTGCATTCATAGCCTTTGCTCCCTATTCCGGAGCACCCGGTAATTTTCTAAAAGTCCGAGTTGCCCTTCTTAATTTCATGCCGCAACAGGGTCACCTTTCCGGGAGAATGGCGCTCCGGGCCGGCCCCTGGATTTGTCCTTTCTTGGACAAACTCAGTACGGGGAAATGAGAGGTAGGGCTATGGACAAATTCGATAACGACAATACCTTATTTGAAAAGACAGGTAGTAAGCTCCAATTAAACTGGGTTCAAGGAGGCTAGAACATGAAGGCTAAATCAGCTTTGACTATAGGGTGTCTTAGTCTTGCTTTCCTCATGATCGTTGGTGTAACGGGGGCGCAAGCGGATAATTGCTGCGGTCTCGACGTGCTCGCCGCGCCTTTCGTGGCAGCGGGGGCGATAGTTTGGGGAGCGGCAGCGGCATCGGCCGCTGTCGTCACGGCCCCTTTCACTGCTCTTAGTTGCGGCAACTGCGGCATTTCACTTTGCAATCCTTGCAGCAATCCCGGGGTTTCATACGCCCCTACTTGCGATCACTGCTGAGGATAGTTGATCTTTACTTGACTTCGCCTTAGACCCTAGGCTTGAGTGGCCCGGGTGATGTTCGCCCGGGCCAGTGCGGCGCTGGCAAATGGAAGGGTATTGACAAGTCACATTAACAAAGATAGCGGAATAGCAGGCCACCTCTAAAGGCAGGGAAGGAGCAACAATGCTTGCAGTTTGTTCACAGAGTGGATTGATGAGCAAACGCGCCATTTCCAAAACGCTCATCTTTGCGGTTTGTATTTGTTTGTGGGGATCACCGGCTTTGGCGGCCGAGAGTCCGCAGGCAGTTATCCAAACGGGTACGGACCAAATCCTCAAAATACTTAAGCAGTTCCCTCAAGATACCAGGTCCCGCAGGGAAAAAATTCAAGCGGCTGTGGATGGATACTTTGATTTTGAGGCAATAGCCAGGCTCGCGCTGGGACCACGTTGGAGAAGTCTGACCCTCGAAAAGCAGCAGGAATTTACGCTGGAGTTCAGCAAGCTGCTCTTTAATACATACATGGGAGACATCGAAAGATTTGCCAGCCAAAAGATCACTTACAATAATCGGCCAATATACCAAGGTTATGCCGTAGTCGAGGCAGTTGTATGGGACCAAGGCGGCCAGGTCTCTATTGATTATTATCTCCACCTCAGGGACGGGAACTGGAAAGTCTACGATGTCGCTGTCGAGGGAACGAGTCTGGTGGTCAACTACCGCAACCAGTTCGACTCAATATTGGCGAAAGGCTCATTTGAGGATCTGTCGATGATGTTGAGGCAGCAAATTGCTCAGATCTGTGGATCTAATCGTTGCTAAAAGCCTGCCGAAGCGTCCATTTTAGGGAGAGCCTTTCTCCAAAGTGGACACAGCTTACCAAGCCTCGCCGATCAGCGGGCTCGACAGGACAATCAATCTACCAAGGAGGCGCTAACTATGCTTTCGAGCTCGGCAACGGTCCGTTCGAATTCCTCGATAAGAGGCCCCGTTGCGCCTGCGGTGCGAAATACGGGGGGCAGAGAGCGAAAGAACCACATCTGATCCTGTTTTCCTGCGTTGAAGCGTCTCCAGAGTTGGTCGCCTGTGTGCCGATAATCGGCCACGATTGAGCGCACATTATCCAGCTTGTCGGCCAAAGCAACACGCAGTTGTTTCGGTCCAGCCTTTTCCAAGCGCCTGAGGAGGTTCTCCTTACGGTGTCGCCAGGGTGGCTTAGGCCCGCCTGTATAGTCGCTCGGCGTGTCCGTGCAGGCTTGGACGATCGCCAGGACTTCGCCGCCGAAACGCTTAGCGATTTCGCCCCTGTTTGTCTCTGCAGGATGATCTTCGAGCGCATCATGAAGCAGCGCCGCGACAGCTTCATCTTCGGTTCCGCCGTCCAACAGGACCAGAGCGCAAACGCCGAGCAGGTGAGCCACATATGGGACGGATGTGCCTTTTCTGACATCAGTCCCATGCAGGCGCACAGCGTAATCGAGTGCATCGAGAAACCGTGGAGTGGCAATTGACTTCACTTCGTTCACCTTGTTTTGTATCAGATCCGGACAACTTCTATATTGCCCCAGATACCCATTTTATCTTTAATCATTATCAAAACCGCTTCGATAGAGGCAATCCGGGGCGCCAGATCGAGGGCCTTGTCAATATCGGCCCTAGTCTTCACCATGTTTCCAAGCCGGGTGGCGGCCGCGTCGGCCAGAGCGGCGTCGGGTGAAATGACGGTTACCGCATCTGCTCTGCCAAAGCTCAATGAGTGACCGACCGTTCCCGATGAGGTGCAGATTCCTATTGGAAAACGGTCAGGGCCGAGCCTTAAGGCTATTTTGCCGGTAAAGGGCGAATCGGGTCCTGCGAAAATTCCCACGGTGGTTTCCTGCCTCAAATTGAGATAGCAGTCGCCGCCGTTTTCAACTATGACCGAATCGGAGAAATGTTCAAGGGAGGCGCCTACCTCCTGGGCTATGGCGCCGGCAACGCCCGCCATCGGGCCGACTCCGGCGGCAATAGCCGCTTCAAGCATCCGGCGTACGACGGGCGGGGCAAGAGAATCGCCGGGAAGCGGGTCAAGGGAGCGCACGAACTTTTCGTGCGAGGCGATATACTGCTCCAGTTGACGACGGCAGCTCAGAACAGCCTCCATTGCTTCCCGTTCGAGGTTAAGCCTTGCCCTGACCCACAGATCGGTTTCCCTGTATTTTACCTGGAAGCTTTCCCAACCTTCAGGCGATTGATGTTGATAGCGATAGAAGCGGTGGGTTCCGGTGAACATTACTCCCATTCAATCGTACTTGGCGGCTTGGATGAAATATCGTAGACAACTCGGTTTACGCCTTTGACTTCGTTTATTATCCGGTTTGAAATGCGCCCCAGCAGTTCGTAGGGAAGTCTTGCCCAGTCCGCCGTCATGGCGTCAACGCTTTCAACCGCCCGCAGGACGATTACCTGGTCATAGGTGCGTTCATCGCCCATGACCCCGACCGACCTGACCGGAAGCAGCACTGCAAAAGACTGCCACACATGCTCGTACCAGCCGGAGGCCTCGATTTCCTCCTGGATGACCGCGTCCGCCTCGCGCAGGATTTCCAGGTTGGCGGGCGTCAGCTCTCCAACTATCCTTATCGCCAAGCCCGGACCCGGAAAAGGATGCCTCATGATCACTCTCTCAGGAAGCCCCAGTTCTCTTCCAACCAGCCGCACCTCGTCCTTGAAAAGCTCGCGGAGCGGCTCGATCAGCTCCAGATTCATTCTGTCGGGTAAGCCTCCGACGTTATGATGGGTCTTAATCGTGGCTGAGGGACCTTTGAAGGAGACCGATTCTATAACGTCCGGGTATAGTGTGCCCTGGGCAAGATACCGGGCATCCCTGATTCGGGCAGCCTCCCGTTCGAAAACTTCGATAAAAAGATTGCCGATTATTTTTCTTTTGTGCTCGGGGTCTGAGACTCCACTCAAGCGGTCAACGAACTCATCGGAGGCGTCTACATAGATGAGATTTATGTCGAAATGGTCGCGGAATACCCTCTGAACAGTCTCGGCCTCGCCCTTTCGCAGAAGGCCGTTATTGACAAAAATGCAGTGAAGTCGATTACCTATGGCCTTATGGAGAAGCACTGCCACCACCGACGAGTCCACGCCGCCGCTCAAGGCGCAAATTACCTGATCGGCGCCCACTTTTTGCCGAATGGAGCCGATTGCCGATTCAACGAAAGATTTCATGGTCCACGACGGACGGCACTGGCAAACGCGGAAAAGAAAATTCTCCAAAATGTCCTTGCCGCATGGCGTGTGCGCCACTTCGGGATGAAACTGCACGCCATAGAGATGACGCTTCAGGTCCCCCATCGCGGCGGCAGGAGAATTGTCGCTGTGAGCCATTGTTTCGAAGTAAGGAGGGAGCTTCAGGATGCGGTCGCCGTGACTCATCCAGACCCGCACCCCCTTATTGTCAATGTCACGGAAAATGTCTCCGGGCATGTCTATATCTATTCCAGCGGGACCGTATTCGCGCCTTTGGGCCTTTTCGACTGCGCCTCCCAGTTGGTGAGCCAGAAGCTGCATGCCATAACAGATGCCAAGCAGGGGGATTCCGAGTTCGAATATTTGCGGATCGGCCAGGGGAGCGCCTTCGTCGTGCACGCTTGCCGGCCCTCCAGAGAGGATAATTCCTTTGGGCTTGAAATTGAGAATCGCCTCCAGCCTCATATTGAAGGGATGGATCTCGCAGTAGACGTGGCTTTCCCTGACTCGGCGGGCAATCAACTGTGTAGTCTGGGAGCCGAAATCGAGGATCAGCACCCGTTCCTCGTATAGATTAGCCGGCATATTTCAAATCCACCTGATAGTTGGGGGCTTCTTTAGTTATTATGACGTCATGCACGTGGCTTTCCCGGAGTCCTGCGCTCGTGATTCGGACCATCTTTGTCTTTACCCGGAGATCGCTCAGGGTCGCGCACCCAAGATAGCCCATGCCGGCGCGCAATCCTCCAATCAGTTGGTGCACGATATCGGAAATGGGCCCGCGGTAGGGTACCCTGCCTTCGATTCCTTCCGGCACCAGCTTTTTGGGTTCGAACGTATCCTCCTGAAAATAGCGGTCCCTGCCTCCCTCACTCATGGCGCCCAGAGACCCCATTCCACGATAAACTTTGTAGCTGCGCCCCTGGTATAGAATGGATTCACCGGGACTCTCGTCGGTACCGGCAAACAAGCTGCCGATCATTACGCTGTCAGCCCCGGCAGCCAGCGCCTTGACTATGTCGCCGCTATACTTCACCCCACCGTCGGCAATGATCGGGATCCCCTTTGCGCGCGCCACGCGGGCGCACTCGATTATGGCGCTGATTTGGGGAACTCCGACTCCCGCCACGATTCTTGTCGTGCAGATAGAGCCTGGGCCAACGCCAACCTTGATTCCATTCGCACCGGCATTAATCAGGGCTTGAGCACCTTCAGAAGTAGCCACATTGCCCGCTATCACCGCAAGGTCCGAAAATTCCGCCTTGATTGCCCTGACCGCTTCCACCACATTGCGGGAATGACCGTGCGCGCTGTCCACAACAATCAGATCGGCACCTGCGGCGTGCAAGGCTGCGGCCCTCGGGAGCGTGTCCCTGCCTATCCCTACCGCCGCGCCGACTCGAAGCCTGCCCAGAGTGTCTTTACAGGCTTTGGGATATTTCTTTATCTTCAATATATCTTTTATGGTTATAAGTCCTTTGAGGCGGCCGGCTTCATCGACTATCAGCAGTTTTTCGATCCGGTTTTTCTGGAGCAGCCTTTTAGAATCTTCCAGGGAAATACCCAAAGGGGCAGTAACAAGATTATCCTTGGTCATCAGGTCCGCGACCTTTATCGTCCTGTCGGTCTCGAACCTGAGGTCCCTGTTGGTGATGATCCCGACGAGCTGATCTCCTCTGACCACCGGCACGCCCGAGATGCGGTACCTTGACATCAGGTCGAAAACGTCGCCGATCTGCTGGTCGGGGTCCACTGTGACCGGATCGACTATCATGCCGCTCTCGGATTTTTTTACCTTGTTTACCTCCTGGGCCTGCGCGGCGATGCTCATGTTGCGGTGAACTATTCCGATACCGCCTTCGCGGGCGATGCTGATCGCCGTGTCGGATTCGGTCACCGTGTCCATGGCGGCGCTCACCAGCGGGATTTGCATCTTGATCTCTCCAGTAAGCGAGGTGGAAACGTCGGTTTCAACCGGCAGAATTTCCGAGTAATTGGGCAGAAGAGTGATGTCGTCAAACGTAAGTGCTTCGGCTATCTCAAAACCAGTCCTGTCCATATGTTTTCCTTCTTTATTCTTGTCCTCCCTTGCGGCTCGGAGGTCAGCCATAGAGTTTCAGAGGCAACAATGGAATCAGTGTGACGCCCTCGGACATCCGATAACCGACATCCGTTCCCGGCATTATCCTGTTTGAAGCCGCCATGTCAAGCCGGTTCTCAGACACCCGGCGCTCTTTACCCCCGCTCCCGCCGATTCCTTCTCAACGAGTTCGATGAGAAGACCTTCAAGAAGACCGGCGTCGGACACAACGAAGCTGTCATGGCCAAAACAGGAAAGTATTTCTAAAACGATAACCGCCCCGCCGAGAATTATATCTTCACGCCCAGGCTCGAGACCCGCTATCAGTTTTCTATCAGCCTGAGCCATTTGAGCCAGGGAATCTATCGTATGGGAAAGCCAATGTTTGTTCAGCACCATTCCGTTCACCCGGTAGGCGACATAAGTCTGCATTTTTATAGACATGGCCGCCAGAGTGGTAACCGTCCCCGCTGTCCCGACGAGCTGAAAACCGCCAATAGATTTATCCACACTATTTTTTTTAGGATTTTCAAACAGTTGTACTCTAGCCGAGATGACTTCTTTTTCGGCTGACAGCGCAGCTCGTTTGACAGCCTCGCGGCCCGGCGGGTCGCATTTAAGGTATTTCTCGGTGAGCGTCGCCGCTCCGATAGGCCGGCTCGCGCTCCAAATCGAATTCTGAGGTCCGGCGAGGACGAATTCGGTGCTTCCTCCTCCAACATCGAAGATGAGCGGATCGTTGGCAGTTTGGACAAGAACGCTCAAAACCCCCTTGGCAGAAAGCAGCGCCTCGGCTTCCTCGGATAGTATCTTGCATTCGATTCCGGTCTTGCAGGAAATTCGGTCAAGCAGCTCTTGGCGATTTCTTGCGCGCCTGACAACTCCGGTTGCACCGCAGGCGATCTTGTCGACCTGGAATTGCTCCAGAATGCAGATGTATTCCCTCAGCGCCGAGATGTTTGCGTCCTGCGCTTTTCCGGTGACCACATCATCATGAAAATCCTGAGCGAGCCGTGTCACTCTTCTTTCAGCGCGAACCGGCACAAGCTCAGACCCGTCTTTTCGCGCAATGAGCAAACGCGTGGTATGAGATCCGATGTCAAGGCTTGCGAAACATTGCGACTTCCGTTCCCGGCCTTCCGTCTTCCGTCCTCCGTTTTCCCTTTGTTCACTGCTCCACTGACTTGACATTGCGTTGCGACCGCCATTATTTTCAGCATTACTTTGATCTGTCATTTTGGGGAGGCGACTGCCAATGATCCTGGAGCTGAATCCGAGTTATCCGGAGCCCAGAAAAATCCACAAAATTGTCGAAATTCTGGCAAATGGAGGAATAATAGCTTATCCAACGGATACATTTTACGGAATCGGCTGTGATCTTTTCAACAAAGCTTCCATAGAGAAGATTTATCACTTGAAGCGTCGTTCACAGCACCAGCCTTTCAGTTTCATTTGCAGTGACCTGAAGAATATAAGTGAATACGCCCAGGTTACCAACTACGCTTACAAGACTATGAAACGCCTTTTGCCCGGGCCTTATACCTTCGTGCTAGAAGGCTCCCGCATGGTTCCCCGCATCATGTTGACGAAAAGGCAAACCGTTGGAATCCGTGTCCCCGCTCACCCAATCTGCCTGGCTATTGTTGAATCGCTTGGACACCCCATAATCAGCACAAGCGCCACAGACCCCCAAACAGGGGGGATTTTATCCACCCCGCGGGAGATTCAAGATAAGATCGGCCACGCCATCGATATGATCGTGGACGGTGGAGTTGTGCCCGGCGTACCTTCAAGCGTCATTTCACTCATAGACGATACACCGGAAATCCTGCGGGAGGGCGCCGGAGATCTTTCACCTTTTAAGCGGAGTTAAGGACGAACCGTTGCTCAATCCCTAAAATCGGGAAGCTGGTATCTCACGCAGGCTGATGAATCGTATAGCAAATCATTCACTCTATCGCTGACATCACTTCCAAGCAGAAGATCCAGGAAGGAGAGTTTGCTCTTTTTGGCTTTTTGCACCTCGGGTTCACCCTCTATCTTTCCCAGCTCGCCTGCTTTGTTGACAGCGTCTTCGAAGTTGCCCAGCTGATCCACAAGTTTAAGTTCAAGAGCTTTTTCGCCCATTATTATTCTGCCGTCGGCAATGCCGCGCACCTGTTCTTCGGACAAATTCCGCGCAGAGGCGACATCGCGGACAAATTGGCGGTAGGTCTCATCGATTGTCGTCTGGAGCAGCTCTTTTTCTTCAGGCGTCATATCGCGCGACGGGTTTCCAATATCTTTGAATTTTCCGCTCTTGATCGTGGTCATCTGGTAGCCTATTTTGCCGAAAAGCTCGTGAAAGTTGGGCAAATGAATTATCACGCCTATGCTTCCGGTGAGTGTTCCCGGATTGGCCACGATATAGCTTGCCGCAGATGCGACATAATAACCCCCGGAGGCAGCGACGCTACCCATGGAGGCGACCACGGGCTTGCTTTGAATCGTGCGCCGGACTTCCCTGTATATTTCCTGTGAAGGGCCGACAGCCCCGCCTGGGGAGTCAATTCTCAGCACGATCGCCTTGATAGAGGATTCTTTTCTGAATTGCTTTATTTGCTTCAGGGTCTCCTGGGAGCTGATAATGGTTCCCTTTATATCGATTTCCCCCACCCGGTTGCCCTTTACCGAGAAATCAGCGCCGGAAACCAGCCAGATAATCGCCCCGGTCAATACAACCCCTATAACTATTCCAACAAGACAGCCGCGCATTTTCATTGGTTGAGATCCCGAGAGGTAAAAAAAACCGGCCAGGCGCTCCAAGCGCCTGACCGGGGGCTTAATTCTGCTTCAAGCATAAGTCGAAATGGGGCCAGAGTTAGGATTTCTCATTGTTTGGAGCGCCGTCAGCCGTATTTTGCGCCTTGGCTTCAAGCTCCTCTTTAAGAAGTTCGCCAAGGTTCGAAGTAGCGGCTTTGCTGGTGTTTATGTACTCGTCATAATTAGTTCGCTCGTCCTGCTCTTCGACTTTCTTGACAGAAAGGCCGATTTTCCTGTCTTTTGGAGAGATGTTGATCACTTTGGCGGTGATTCTGTCGCCTTGTTTGAACTGTCCGACGGGGGACTTGATCTTCTCCTTGCTAATCTCGGAGACATGGACCAGACCCTCGATCCCTTCCTCTAGTTCCACAAAAAGGCCGAAATCGGTCACGTTTGTGATGGGACCCGAAACGATGCTACCCATCGGGTAACGCTGAGGGATGCTTTCCCATGGGTCGGATTCCAGTTGTTTGATTCCCAGCGAGAACCGTTCGTTTTCCTTGTCGATGTTAAGCACGATTGCCTGGACTTCCTGATTTTTACGGAAAATCTCGGACGGATGCTTCACCCGCTTTGTCCATGAAATATCCGAAATATGAACAAGGCCGTCAATGCCCTCATCGATGCCGATAAAGATGCCAAAATCGGTTATGTTTTTTATTTTACCTGCAATTGTGGTCCCTACCGGGTACTTCTGCGCTATGACGTCCCAGGGATTGGATTCGAGCTGTTTCATACCCAGCGAGATGCGCTTGCTCTCAGGATTGATGCTTAGCACGACAGCTTCTATTTCGTTGCCCACAGAAAGAATCTTTGAAGGATGCCGCACCTTCTTGGTCCACGACATTTCGGACACATGAATGAGGCCCTCGACCCCCTCTTCGATTTCGACGAACGCGCCGTAATCGGTCAGACTGACCACCCTGCCGTGCACTTTGGTGTCAACGGGGTACTTCTGCTGGGCCTGGGTCCAGGGGTCATCGACAAGCTGCTTTAGTCCCAGGGATACTCTTTCGCTTTCCCGGTCGAAGCTGAGGACTTTGACTTTTATCTTGTCGCCGATCTGGAACATTTCCGAGGGATGTCCCACGCGGCCCCAGCTCATATCGGTAATGTGCAGCAAGCCGTCGATCCCGCCAAGGTCCACGAAGACACCGTAATCGGTGATGTTTTTAACTACCCCATCGACTACCTTGTTGTCTTCCAGAGTGGCTAAGGTATGGGATTTCAGGTGCTCTCGCTCTTTTTCGATGAGAGCGCGGCGGGAAAGCACGACGTTTCTTCTTTTCTTGTTATATTTCAAGACCTTGAAAGGAAAGGTCTGGCCGATAAGCGATTCGAGGTTCCTGACGGGCCGCAGATCCACCTGAGACCCCGGCAAAAATGCCTGTACTCCGATGTCGACCGCCAGACCACCTTTGACCTTGGCGATGATTTTCCCTTCGATCATGCCGTCGTCGCTGTAAATCCGGCTTATATCGTCCCACACCTTGATCTTGGCAGCCTTTTCCTTTGATAGATGAATAGTGCCGTCATCGTCATCGTGAAACTCGAGGAGAACATCGATCTCGTCCCCTACGCCGGCATGCACCTTACCCGCCTCATCTTTGAATTCTTGAATGGAAATTTGCCCCTCCGACTTATACCCGATGTCAACCATGACGAAATCATCGCTAACCTGAACGATATGACCCCTTATTACCTCGCCCTCCTGGATATTACGGAAGCTTTGTTCATAGAAGTCGTGCATGGAGTCCATCTCCTCCTCAGGCTCATGCTCCTCAGGAGCAGAAGGAGTTTCCAGTTCAGGGGTTTGTTTGTTTTGTTCATCTTTTACGGTCATCAATCCTGCCTTGCCCCCTTACCTGATTTTTTGCTTTTTGCTGTGTGAACGATAAACTGTAGCAAACACCGAATTAATAAGCAATCTTAAAGTTCTCTACGGTCTGAAGAAACGCCCTCGATCAAATTTTTTGCCAGTTCGCTCAGCCGATCGACTACTTCCTCAACCTTGAGATGCGAGGTATCCAGCAAAACTGCCCCGCGGGCCGGTCGCATGGGAGAATGGTCGCGCTTTGAATCCGCCTCGTCACGCTCACGGATGCGTAACTGCATTTCTTCTAAAGACAGGTTTATCTTCTTCTCAATGTATTCCGCCAACCGTCTTTTGGCGCGAGTCTGCAAATCCGCCACAAGAAAAACTTTAAGGTCGGCCTCGGGAAAAACCACAGTCGCAGTGTCACGGCCTTCTGCAACGATGTTGCCCTGTTGGGCCAGCTTCCTTTGCCAGGCCACCAGAAACTCTCTGGCAGCGGGGAGCTGAGAAATTCTGGAGGCCGCCTCACTGATTTCCGGGCTGCGAAGTTCATCGCACAGGGGCCGCTGGCCGAAAAAAATCTCCAACTTATTCTTTTCTATTGAAAAAAAAAGGGGTATCCGCTCCAAGCCTGCAGCGGGAAGCGGGAACCCCGCGAGGCACGGCGGGGGGTTACTTCCTGATTGCTGCTCTGCGCCGCCCTGTCCCAGCAATGCCCATGCCAGGGCACGGTACATAGCGCCCGTATCCAGATACACAAAGCCGAGTCTTTCTGCCAGTATTCTGCACACCGTGCTCTTTCCGGCGCCGGCCGGACCGTCTACAGCAATTATCATTCGGCTAAAACCTGGCTCAGAGCGCGGACGAATCGCCCGTTTTCCTCGGGAAGGCCCACATTCACCCGGATGAATTTTTCCATGCCGTAGGAAGCCATGGACCTGATAATCACTCCACGGCGCAGCATGGCTTCAAATAATTTTTTCGCCTCACAGGCAAGTTCTATCAGAAAGAAATTGGCCTCTGAAGGGATGTACCTGAGGCCCATTTTCTCAACCTCGCCATAGAGGTATCGCAGCCCGTTCCACACGGTTTGTTGGGTGCGTTGCAGAAAGTCATCGTCGTCGAGCGCGGCAAGGGCGGCAGCCTGGGCAAGAGAACCGGTATTGAACGGTTGGCGGACGCGGTTCAAAAAACCTGCAATATCGGCGTCCATCGCGCCGAACCCGATTCGCAGGCCGGCCAGTCCGTAGGCCTTGGAAAATGTTCTCAAAACAACGACGCTCGGACCTTCGCCGCCAAGATAATCAAAGCCCTTTGGGGTATCCGGGTTGGTGTTGAATTCAATGTATGCCTCGTCAAGCACGACCAGCATCTCGGCCGGAACAGCCCGCAGAAAGGCGTCAAAATCGCTTTTGCCTATGACTCTGCCGGTAGGATTATTCGGGTTGGTGAGGAAAATTGCCCTCGTCTTAGGCGTAACCGCTTCGGCCATCTTTTCCAGGTCAATTCCCAGGTCTGCCTTCAGAGGCACGCCGATTGGCTTGCCGCCCATCCACTGGACAACCAGTTTGTAGAGAAGGAAAGAAGGCGCAGGCATTATCACTTCGGCGCCAGGGGTCAAAAAAGCCCGGATGACCAGCTCTATGATTTCATTTGAACCATTGCCCAGCATAATGCCGTCGAACGGAATGCAATATTTTTCGGCGAGCTTTTTTCGCAAATAAAAACCGCTTCCATCCGGATAGCGGTTCAATTTTGACACAGCGGCGGCAATGGCTTCGACCGCTCTGGGGGACGGACCGAGAGGATTTTCATTGCTTGCGAGCTTTATAGACCCGCTTATGCCGTACTCGCGCTCCAGTTCTTCAATCGGTTTGCCGGGAGGATATGGGACGATGCTCGTGATATGTTCCGGTGCGCAGGGTTTCATCTTGTTGCCGGGCGGACAATCCCTTCTCTTATATTGGCCGCAGAACTTATAATGAAAAGAGGTGTAAAAATCAAGCTTCCTGGAGAAAAAAAAGCTTCCCTTTCATTGCGGCTATATTAATATGAATTAGATATAGCGTACAGCGCCCGGTGCAGGGAGGCTGCTGGGTATATTTCAAGGGATTCTATGCGTACCTACAAGGGATAACGGATTGATGCTAAAGAACGCTAAAATCAAGAAAGCTACAGCCGTCGCCGAGCGACAGACTTCAGGGCAACCCCAGAAAAGCGAAGAAGCTTTATCGACGACCGTCCAAGACAGGCATCAGCCGGTTGCTTTCGATGCATTCCGTCTGTACCTCGATGAGATCAAACGATATCCGCTGCTCAGCAGAGAGGACGAAATGGACCTGGCTATTCGCTATCGCGAAAAGGGCGACATAGAGTCCGCCTACAAGCTGATCACCGCAAACCTCAGGCTTGTTGTAAAGATCGCCATGGATTTTCAACGATATTGGATGCAAAACCTGATGGACCTCATCCAGGAGGGCAACGTCGGGTTGATGCAGGCTGTTAAGAAATTCGATCCCTACCGTGGATACAAGTTTTCCTACTATGCTTCGTTCTGGATCAAGGCCTACATTATCAAGTTCATCATGGACAACTGGAAACTGGTAAAAATCGGGACGACTCAGGCCCAGCGAAAGCTCTTCTTCAATTTACGCAAGGAAAAAGAAAGACTCGAAGCTCAGGGTATCGAGGCCTCCCCCAAGCTGCTCAGTCATCGGCTCGACGTGAAGGAATCCGAAATCATCGAAATGGATCAAAGGCTCAATAGCTGGGAGATTTCGCTCGACAGCCCCCTGAAGGAAGACTCCGAGGACACACACAAATCGTTTCTGCCCTCGGACGATCTGCCCGTCGACGACCAGATAGCCGACCAGGAGGCCAAGTCCATTCTCCATGACAAGCTGATGCTTTTCAGAGAACAGCTTAAAGGCAAGGAGGCCGTGATTTTCGATAAGAGACTCCTTACCGAAGACCCCATGACCCTCCAGGAAATCGGCGACAAGTTCGGAATCAGCCGCGAGCGGGTTCGCCAGATTGAAAGCAGGCTTAAGAAGAAACTCAAAGCCTACCTGGAGGAAAAAATCGAAGACATTGACCTGCTTCAGGAAAGCATGATCGAAATTTGATCTGCTTCACGCCTTCTGTCCCAGGTACGCCCGCACGATTGCCGGATCTGAGTGGAGATGCTCGGAGGGGCCTTCGAGGACTATCATGCCGTTTTCGATGACATAGGCGTAAGATGAAACAGCGAGCGCCTGCCTGGCGTTCTGCTCGACCAAAAGGATCGTTTGCCCCTCGTCTCGAAGCTTGCGAATAAAATCGAAGATAAAGCGAGCGACGATCGGGGCGAGCCCCAAGGAGGGTTCATCGAGAAGCAGCAGCTTTGGGCGCGCCATCAGGCCCCGGGCAATCGCCAGCATCTGCTGTTCACCTCCGGACAGAGAACCGGCGGCGGACCTGCTCCGTTGCCTCAAGATCGGGAAATAGCGCTCCATCCGCTCAATGTCAGCCTGCACGTTGCCGCCGGGCTGTCTGTAGCCGCCCAGTTCCAGGTTCTCCCGCACGGTCATTGCCGCAAGCGCCCGCCTTCCCTCAGGAACCTGCACGATTCCCTGGGCGACCCTTCTGTGGGCGCTAAGCCGAGAGATATCTTTGCCATTGAACTCGATACTGCCGGAGCGAAGCGGCGCCAGGCCGCTCAAAGCATTCAGTATCGTACTCTTCCCGGCCCCGTTCGGGCCGATAAGGCATACGATCGATCCTTGGCCGACGCGCAACGACACCTTATTTACGGCTAATATCGGTCCATAGGCCACCTGGATATCGCTGACTCTGAGCATTGGATTCAACGGCCTTCGACCCCAAGGTAGGCTTCGATCACCTCCGGATGCGCACAGACTTGCTGCGGTGCGCCCGTAGTGACTGTCTGCCCGAAGTGGAGCACGGTAATCCTGGAACAAAGACGCATCATGAATGGCATATTGTGCTCGATCAGCAAAATCGTTACTCCGGCTTCAGCGAGTGAGCGAAAAAGGGCCTCCATTTCATCGATTTCCTGCTGGCGCATTCCCGCGATCGGTTCGTCAAGGAGCAAAAGGCGGGGTCTAAGGGCCATTGCTCTGGCGATCTCAAGCCTGCGCCGCTCACCGTAGGAAAGGCTTCCTGCGAGGGCCTCCGCACGGCTTTCGATCCCAACACTCGACAGGCAGGCCAGGGCATCGGCTCTGCACCGGCGTTCCTCAAGCCTCGCCGAGGGCAGGCGAAGCAAACGGGGGACCAGCGCCCGTTGCGCTGTGAGATGCTGACCGGCGATGACATTTTCCAGGCAGGTCATGTTCGAAAATAAACGAATATTTTGAAAAGTGCGGGCGACGCCAAGGGCGGCTATCCGGTGTGCCGGAAGCCGATGAACCTCGCGGCCTTCGAGCAGCAGCCGGCCCGAATCAGGTCCTGCAAGGCCGCTTACGACGTTTATAAGGGTAGTCTTGCCGGAACCGTTCGGCCCGATAATCCCGTGAATCGTAGCCGCCTCGACGCCAAAAGAGACCTCCCACAGAGCCCTGACTCCTCCGTAGGACCGGCTGATCTTTTCAAATTCGAGAAACACGGTTTGGACCTTTTAAAAACGAGATCAGCCCGTTGGGCAGATAAAGAATAACGAGCAAAAGAATAACTCCGTTGATGCCCAGCCGCAGCGGTCCTGCGCTCAGAGAAACCCCCCGAAGCACTTCGGGCAGAGCGGTCAGGATGAACGCTCCCAGCATAGGACCATAAACGGATTGCATGCCGCCTACAATGTTGTATATCAACAATTGAACGGCCGCGGAAAAGCCAAACTCTCCCGGCGTGATTATGAAGTTCAAATGGGCGTAGATTGCGCCGGCGATTCCGGCGATGAAAGCACCCAGAACGAACGCAAGGGTCTTGTAGCGAGCGGTGTTTATGCCCAACGCCATCGCGGCGGTTTCATCTTCGCGAATTGCGGCAAGACTCCAGCCGACTTTCGACCCTCTAAGGACCGCCAGAAAGTATGCCGTGGCCGCAAGCACGCCGTATATAGTGCAGGTTGTCGTTTTGTTGGGGATTCCAACAAGTCCCTGTGCGCCTCCCGTGATATCCAGGTTTACCGCTGCAATGCGAACTACCTCTCCGAACGCCAGGGTGGCCATAGCCAGGAAAATGCCCCGAATTCGCAGGACCGGCAGACCGATCAGGAGCGCAATCACGGCGGCGAGGCCTGCCCCGGCGGCCACCGAGATCGCATATGGCATGTGGAACCGCATGGTCAGGATGCCCGCCGTGTAGGCGCCGATTCCGGCAAATGCCGCGTTTCCCAGTGAGAGCTGCCCGGCGGAGAGCGTCACATAGAGGCTTAGGGCGAGAAGCGCGTTAATGCCTATGAAGTTGACCAGGCTTCCATAAACAGCGAAGAACTGGGACAAGAACGCCACAGTCACGCCTCCCTGACCCGCCCGCGTCCGAGCAGTCCGGTAGGCCTGAGGATCAGGATCACCAGGAGGACGGAGAAAGCCACCGCGTCGCGGAGATTGGATGTGCCCGTCAATGCCACCGTAAGAACTTCGCTGAGTCCGAAGGCAATTCCCCCCAGAATGGCCCCCGGAATACTTCCCATCCCGCCGAGAATTATTACGGCAAGCCCTTTCAGCTCTATCGAACGGCCCATATCCGGGGCCAGCGCGTCAAAATAGAGTCCGTACAGAATACCTGCGGCCCCGCCCAGGGCTGAAGAAACGAAGAAAGTCACTGCGATTACTCCGTCCACATTAATGCCGAGCAACCGAGCCGTTCGCTCGCTCTCGGCAACAGCGCGTATGGCCTTACCCGTCCGCGTGTACCTGAGGCAAGCCGTCAAAGCGAGCATGAGAACCAGGGCGCTTAAAACGATTTCCACCTGAAGCGAGGTGACCGTAACCGATTCGAAATGCCAGACACGGTTGACAAGGAGTCCTTGCGGAAACCGCACGGTCCGCGCCCCGAAAATTCCCAGCGCAGCGCTCTCGAAAATGATCGCCATCGCAATGCTGGAAATCAGGCCGGAGAGGTTCGATGCCGCGCGGCGGCGAAGAGGGGCAAAAGCAATCCTGTCAAGGAGCAGCCCGAGCGCTCCTGAAAAAAGCACTGCAAGGGGGAAAGCCACCCAGATTGACAGACCCCCAGTTGCAACCAGCCACAGCGCCGTCAGGCCCCCAAGCGTGAAAACGGCAGCGTGAGCAAGGTTGAGGATGTCCAGAACGCCGAAAACCAGCGTGTAGCCGATCGCAAAAAGCCCGTATACGCTTCCTATGAAAAAACCGTTTATCAATTGCTGCACGAGAACAGACATAAAAGCTCAGTAGTCAGTCAGAAGCGGCCAGAGCAAAGCACTTCCGTTCGCCGAAGACCGCAAGCCCGCCTTTCTCTCCATTCACGGTTCGCTGGGTGTTCATTCGCCAAAAATCACGAATTTTCCTTCCTTTACCACCTGGACCACCGGGGTATGGTCGGCGTCGCGTCCTTCGGTAAAGGAGAATTTGCCGAGCACCGTGTCCAGACCTCCGGTCTGGGCAAGCGCATCGCGCAGCGCTTTCTGATTATCGGTCGAACCGGCGCGACCAAGGGCTTCCCGCGCTATGTAGACGGCGGCGTAGGCCTGTGCCGCAAACTGGTCAGGAGGGGAACCATACCTGGCCGTATACGCTTCAACAAACTTTCGATTCAACGGACTCGATGAAGCTGCATTCCATGAGGCCCCAACTATGACGCCCTCAGCCGCTTTGCCGGCATTTTTCATCAGTGACGGCGAATTGAATCCATTGCCTCCAATAATATGCACACTTGGGGGAATCCCCAGCTGCCGCGCCTGACTCACTATTCCCGAGGCCTCCTCCACCAGTGCGGAAACAACCAGCGCGTCCGGGTTGACGCTTCTTATCTGCGTCAACTGGGGCGAAAAATCACGGTCCCCCTTGGCGAACGTCTGCTCGCTCAAAACCTCTATATTCGAATCTCCAAGGGCTTTTTTGAACGCATCATAGCCGCCTTTCGTGAATGCGTCATCGTTGCCGTACAGTACGGCCACTTTCCTGATGCCCAATTTTTCCTTTGCGACGCGAATCGTATTTGGTATGACCGCCATCTCGGTTAAGGAGTCTCGAAAAATATAATCCCCGATATCGGTAATGCCCTTTGCGGTATTGCTGACGGCAAGAACGGGAACCCCCGACTGCTGAGCTATCCTGTCGGCTGCCTGGGCCGTGTTGCTCAAAGTCGGACCGATAATCATCACAACCTTATCGGCGGCTATAAACCTGTTGAAAACATTTATTCCCTGCTGCGGCTGGCTTGCATCGTCGTCAAAATCGGCGACGATTTCTATCCCATCCTGCCCGGCCCGTGAGTTAATCTCATCGACGGCCAACTGCGCGCCCTTTTTTTGCGTGTCCCCATAAGCGGAGGCCCCGCCGGTCATGCTGAATGCAAACCCGATTCGCGCCTCTTTGCGGGCAGCATGGGCGGCTGAGCAAATCCCTGTCGTTGCCAGGATCAACGCCAATGCAGCAGCGATTCCTTTTAAACTGTTCGGTGATTCCATACGCATCGCAAGCTCTCTTTCCTGGAGTTCATCCACGTCGGCAACCCGGCCCTTTTAACCGTCGCTCAAAGGACCCGCCCGGATAGTTTGTGCAAATTTGGAAAATGGCCCAGCACGTCCCACGTGTCAAGCCGAAACCGGTTTAGGGGTTCGCCGCTCCGTATTTTGTCTCGACTATCCGTGCAAGCTGTTCGCGCGTGTTCAGGCCGGGGTCTTCCAGGACAAGGTCGAACAGACGCCTGAGGACCTTTCCCACCTCGGGCCCCGGCCTAAGATTTAAAATCTTCATGACCTCATCGCCGCTAATGGCAAGCTCACGCACGCTGAGGGCGGAGGTCCGGGCAAGCTGTGTTTTTAGCCTGGCTCGAAGCTTTCTTATAGCTTCGACCTCCGCTTCCGTGTGTGGTCCAGAGAGGACTTCGGCTTCGGCAAGCGCGATGAAATCGTCCAGAAGCTCGGGGCCGACGGTGGTTATGAACCGCCTGATCGAGACGTCGCTCCATGATGAGGCCCCTTGTGGAAGCTGGCGGCTGACGAGCGTGGAAACCTCATCGATAATCCTGTTCGACATGTTCCACTTTTTCATTGTGTCAACGGCGCTGCGGGCGCTCAGGCTCCTGAAATCCGTCGCCTGCGCCTCGCCTCCGGTCTCCTCGCGGGCAGGATCGCGGCGCCCCGGCCCGGTCATCTCCGTACCCATATTGTGAAAGAGGGCGGCAAGCCTGACACGGGTTCTTTTGGGGCAATTAAGGATACAGGCGCGGGTATGCTCGAAGATGCTGACGCCGGGGCCCCTGCAGGTTTCAATGTTCCCGCCGGCATCCAGACCGGGGAGCAGCCTGCCGAGTGCGCCGCTTTTTCCGAGCAGGTCAAAAGCTGTCGAAAAATTTGCAGCCGGCAGTATCTTGAGCATCTCGTCACGAATCCGCTCGCCTGACATGTTGTCGAGTTTTGCCGAGCCCTCCCGCATGGCCTCGAAAGTCGCAGGGTCTATCCTGAAGCCGTAAACAGCGCAGATCCGGGCGGCGCGTACTATCCTCAGGGGGTCCTCGGAGAATCTTTCAGCGGGATTTCCCACCGCTCTGATGAGGCCGGCCTTCAAATCCTGGCGGCCTCCATGGGCATCGATCAATATGCCCTCCGGATATGAAAGCGCGAGCGAATTTATTGTAAAATCCCGCCGCCCGAGGTCTTTGAGCAAGCCGGCGCTCCCGGCGGGATCGAAGCTGGTCACCTCTATGTTGCGGGTCCGCGTGTGAACCTGGACGGTTCCGTGACGGATTCCCACCGGAATGACCCTTGGGAAAATGGAGACGATTTTCCCGCTATCTGCGCCGGTGGCCAGGTCCCAATCCTTTGGGTCGATCCCGAGAAAAAAATCCCGCAACGCACCGCCAACGACCCAGACATCAAAACCGGTCCTGCGGATGGTTTCCATCGTTTTTAGAACATCCTCAGGCACAAAAGAAAGTTCGAACCTGGCAGATGAGATCGTCATACGAGCTATCCCAAGAGGCTTGATCTTTTCCCCGGAGCAAATATAATTGTTTGATACGATTTGGGGCAAGCAACAAAAACCTTAATCGAATTCGCCGATTGGCCGATTTATTTTTTTGGGCGGCATTTTTGAATGGATACCGAACGGGCATACAGCAAGATGGAAGAAGCAAATCGCATAATCGAAGATTTCCCGGCCGCGAAATACGCGTTTTACACGATACTGTTTCTGGGGGAGATTGCGATTTGCATCGGCGTTATCCGCTTCATTTGGACTTGACTTGTTTGTCCCGGGTGTGTATATGGGAGCCGGATGAGAAAAGCGTTTTTTGGAGATCGGCAATGAGAGTTTCCCTGTCTCTGTTGTTACTCGTTCTACTACTTAGTCCGCTGAGCCGGACATGGGGACCTCCAGCCTTTCTCATACTATGATGCAAACTGAGACTGACTGACGATTAAAGGCCATGGTTCTCCCCATGGCCTTTTTGAGTTTATGGACCTTTTGGATTTGTTTTTAAACAGTCACAGGAGAAAGAAGATGAGCAGAAAGATCCACATTTTTGACACCACGCTGAGGGATGGGGAGCAGGTCCCGGGGGCAAAGCTCAATAAGAAACAAAAGCTTGAAATCGCCCAGCAGCTTGCAAAGCTCAATGTTGACGTAATCGAAGGAGGCTTCCCCTGTTCTTCCCCCGGCGACCTGCAGGCCGTCAGGGCAATCTCCCAACAGGTCAAAGGCCCCGTGATCGCAGGCCTTGCCCGCGCCGTGAAAGAGGATATCGATTTAGCATGGGAGGCGGTGCGGGAGGCGGAAAAACCCCGCATCCACGTTTTCCTGGGAACATCCGACCTTCACATAGAGAAGAAGCTGCGGAGCGACCGCGAAAGCACGCTGGAGAGGGCTGTGGAGGCCGTCAAATATGCGAGGGGCTTGTGCCCGGATGTGGAATTTTCCACCGAAGACGGATCGAGGACGGATTTCGAGTTCCTGTGCCGCATAATCGAGGCAACGATCAAGGCGGGGGCCGGTGTGATAAACGTTCCCGATACGGTTGGATACGCCGTGCCTGAAGAGTGGGGCTACCTGATCCGCAGACTTCGCGAGTCGGTTCCTTTAATGGATCGCATACGCCTTAGCGTTCACTGCCACAACGACCTCGGGCTTGCGGTGGCAAACAGCCTGGCTGCCGTCAAAAATGGAGCCGACCAGGTGGAGTGCACGATCAACGGAGTCGGAGAAAGGGCCGGAAACGCATCCCTGGAGGAGATCGTGATGGTGCTTCGAACGCGGTTTGAAAGCTACCAGGCCGCCACAGGGGTCAATGTGCGCGAGATTTACCGGACGAGCCGAATGGTGAGCAGGGTTATGAACATTCCGGTGCAGCCGAACAAGGCGATAGTGGGAAGCAACGCTTTTTCCCATTCTGCGGGCATCCATCAGGACGGGGTCCTCAAGGACAGGTCCACTTACGAGATAATGAGGCCCGAGGATCTGGGCATAATCCAGGACTCCATCGTGCTCACAGCCCGCTCCGGGCGGGCCGCCCTCAAACATCGACTCGAGGAGATCGGCTTCTCACTGGAGCCGGAAGTCTTCGAGCGCGTCTACAATCGCTTCATTGATGTAGCCGACCGGAAAAAAGAAATTTCTACCCAGGACCTTCGGTCTATCGTAGAGATCGAGGTTTCCAAGGTGTCAGAGACATATAAGATGCACAGCCTGCAGATCATGAGCGGGAACACAATGGTCCCGCTCGCCTCGGTGACCCTTGAAAAAGACGGAGAACTGATCACCGATGCTGCTACCGGCGGCGGACCGGTTGACGCCGTTTTCAACGGCATCGAGCGAATCACCGGAATTTCGGGCAAGCTCTGCGATTATGACTTGAAAGCGGTTACTACCGGACGGGACGCACTTGGCGAGGCCATGGTAAGGGTACAGATAGGCGACACCATCTATTCGGGCATAGGGACCAGTCCTGATGTGATCGAAGCCAGTGCGCGCGCCTACCTGAACGCCTATAACCGATACTTTGCAAACGGCGGCGATAAACAGGACTGAGCGCTGAGGACTCAGGACCGGGCATGAACCTGAAAGAGAGGACTGGGGACGTGAAACCGTAGTCTTTCACTCAGTCCTCATACCTAAGTCCTCAGTCCTTCCTGATAAAGGTCCCTTTACGGTATTCCTCGAAGGCCACCCGAAGCTCTTCCTGGGTGTTCATTACAATGGGGCCGTACCATGCGACCGGCTCACCTATGGGCCTGCCCGAAACAAGCAGAAACCTAAGCGGCTCATCTGCGGCGCTGATGGAGACATAGTCCCCGTCCTCATAGAGGATGAGACTCCCATTGTCGCAGATGCACTCACGATCCAGGTCGAAATAGTTGCAGCCGATGATTTCATGGCCGAAGGAATCGCGCTCGTCGTCGAAGTACCCCTTTCCTTCGATCACATATGCAAAAGCATTGTGGCCGCTGTCGATGGGATGGGTGAAATTGGAACCTGCAGGCACGCTCACATCCAGGTATTCGGGATCGATCACGATGTCACGTACCGGCCCCTGGACTCCTTCCACTATTCCGCAGATGATTTTCACTCTCACGCCGCCATCGAGCGTTGCTTCCGGGATCTGGTCCCGCCTTACATCACGGTAGCGAGGCCCCATCATCTTCTGGTAAGAGGGAAGGTTGGCCCAGAGCTGAAATCCACCCATACGCCCCGCTTTGTCTCCCTTGGGCATTTCCTGATGAATGATGCCGCTTCCGGCGGTCATCCACTGTACGTCTCCAACCGAGATGTTTCCCTTATTTCCCATGCTGTCCCCATGCTCCACATTTCCCTCAATCACATACGTGATGGTCTCTATGCCGCGATGGGGATGCCAGGGGAAACCGGGCAGATACTTCGCCGGATCGTCCGAGCGAAAGTCATCCAGCAGGAGAAACGGATCGAAACCGGGGACCTGGTAATAACCGAAAGCCCTTTTGAGATGAACTCCGGCCCCCTCTATGGCGGGCCTGCTCCTGGACATCGTCTTGATCTTTCTGAGTTTACCCATTGTTTGCCCCCTGAAGTATAGGCTGCAAGGTCTGCTAAGACGCCTGTTTTTTAAGACCTGCACGGTCCCGTGTCCAGGCGGACCCAAAAAAGAGTTGGCGGGTTATGGGTTAACCAACCCCTTAGTCGCCAACCCTAACCTGCCGACCCGTAACCGGCAACCCCCAGAAATATGGAAATCCCTTGACAAATGTGTTATGAAAGAATTCAAACGCTTGGGGTGCGGAGGAGAAATGTTCTTCTTGATCGGCGGCGTTCAGCCGAAGACTGTCAGCCTGGAAGGGACCCCGAGAATTTGTTCCGCGTGCGGCCTGGCCCAGGCCAGGCTGAAGCGGGTCGACCACTACCTGAGTATATTTTTTATTCCTCTTTTTCCTGTTAAAAAAGGCAATCCCGTTCTAATATGTGACCATTGCGGGACTATTTCACCCATAGAAAGTGATCTCCAGGGGGATCTCCGGGAAACTCGCAGGAATGTGTGCCTGCGGTGCGGTTATCGCCTGGGTCGTGATTTTCGTTATTGCCCTTCGTGCGGAACGCGAATATAAGGAGGTCTGGCGCATACGGTGAAAAAGATGAGCGAAAGCAACAAGGTCATAAATTTTCCAACGGTTTCGCAACCAAGCATCGATGAAGTGCTAACGCTTTTTCTGAAGGACCAGCAAAAGCGGCTGAAGCCAAGGACTTTCAACAGGTATGAAGAGGTTATAGATCTTTTGCGCCATTGCCTCAACGGACATGGTTATCACGAGTTGGACAATTCGTCCGAAGTAGCCCTCTACGAAAAACTTTACTTTCAGAAAAACCTCGAATTTTGTTTTATCTTCGGTCCGGAAAAGATTGTGTCTTCTCTGCCCAATTTTTTGAACTATTTCATGATACGAAAAGTAATGGCTTCCGAGGCCCTGCTTCAGGCTGCGGGAGTTGTTGCGAAGAAACTCGTAAAGTGGCTGGAGGAAAACGGGTACGTTGGAAGGGAAATTGCCGAGCGCATTACCAGGCTTGCCGCAGAGGCGGCCAGAGAATTGCCTGCTGCCGAACGGCTTGCGCGACTGATATACGAATACGCTCAGAGCCATGCTCCCAGATACTGGACCGCCGAGCTCGATGACTACTTCGTAATCGACCAGATCCACCCCGGAATCCTGATCCTGTCCGGGATGGCCACCTCAGGAATCGTCGAGGTGCGTGTCCCCAAGGAGATAACCGACCACTGCCGCAAAGGATGGCAGGTGAACCTGCTCCTGGGAAAAACTCGAAACGGGTGGTGCATCCTGGAAACTGGAAACGTTTACCCCAATTGAAGACAAGGACCGAGGGCCGAGGACTGAACGAGCGCAATCTCATCCCCAAATCGCGGGACAGCAGCGCATGAAGTTACTCCTCTTCATACTCCACTCCCTCGTTTACCTTCCGTCGAGCGAAGCCACCCGATATGGAGTGAACTTTGAGGAGCGTTGAGATCTGCGTCGAGTGATCGACTGTTCGGTCTAACAGTTTTTCAAGAACATCAGCGGATTCATCAGCACCAATGCCACGCAGTTGCCCGGGAAGTTCAGGTCTCGAAGCAGGATATACATTTTGTCTCAGAAGCTCTACTCTTGCCAGATGAGTTGCGTAGGACAATGCCTGTTCTTCAGCTGCATCGAAATCACCCAGTTCGAACACCTTCGCGAGTCGGTGAAAGGCCGCGTTGGCTCTCTGCGTTGCGACCTCCAGCTTGGGAAGCGGGAGTCTGTCACGCCAGAATTCCGACAAAGTATCCCAATATTGTTCCCGCTGAAAGAGCACCCGTCCAAATTTAATTGCCCACCCCAGCAGGTCGTGACCTCGTCGCAGTTCTTGAACTACTTGGTCTTCTACATACATCCGAAGATCGATTTCGAGTGATGGCTTGAGGCGCAAGGTCTCTATTTTTTTGCAGATGACAACGAGATCCAGATCAACACTAGTAACCGCATTGCGCACAGCAGAGCCTACCGCAATAACTGCAAGGATGTTTTCGTTGTCTGCGGCATCCGCCAAGAACTGCAGAGTCCATGCTTTCGAACGAGCAGTTGGCCAACGCTTAATGGTCAGAGCCGGGTCTGGCCTTTTATGTGCTGGCCTAGTCATTGGCTTCCTTTGCTCCAAGTATCGCTGCGACTTCATCTACATAAGCCTCTATTTCTGACGAGACGTCCTCCGCGTCCAATTGGGGGAAACTAACGTCACCATAGGCGGCAGCCTTGCGTGCATCGTTCAGATCTTGCAACAGATCCGTAATGTCTGGGAGTGCTTTCTGCCTATGTAGTGCCTCAGCAGGATCAACTTTCTCCCAGTGCTTCCTAGAGGTCCTGAGTCCAAAGTGAAGCGCCGCTGCTTCAACGGCAGCTTCCAGACAGTAAAAACCATAGAGCGACAGGTCGTCCTAATCCGTAGGATCATCCCAAGCTGCGAGCACCTTTTCCAAGTGTCTCTTCGCTAATTGCAGCTTTTCCAGGCTTGTCGCCATGTCCCTCCCCTTTTATTGGCGGTGCGGAACGCAGTATTGTAATGGAATTGTTGGTGACTTCCGAGACGGTGGGCAGGTAAATTTTCGGCAAGCCAAGCCTTTTGGATGCTAGGGGGTGCCCCACACCGTCCCGATGTCCTAGTATCCTTTATGTAATAACGCCATGACAAGAATTTTCCGCTAACTTCTAATTATCTTTAACAAGTCTGCCGTTGTTTCGGCCAAAACCTCATCTGAAGCGATCAATGGAGGCATCAGGTAGATGGCGGCGCCGAGCGGGCGGATGAGTATGCCTTTTTGGAGCGCTGCCCGGCAGATGTTTCGAGCGCGATCTTCCCCGGTTATTCCCTCTTTTTCGGTCAAATCGAAGGCGGCGATCATTCCGAGGCAGCGGACACCGGTCACGCCCGGAACTTCCTTGAATGTCCTGAAGTGCGAGGCCAGGACTTCCCCTGACCGTCGGGCTTTTTCCACTATATTTTCTTCCTGGTATATGTTTAGGCACTCGATGGCCGCAGCGGCCGCAATCGGGTTTCCTGCAAAAGTGTGTCCGTGATAAAACGTATGGTCTTCGGGTTCGTCTGCAAAGGTTTCGAAGATTTCTTCTTTAACCACTGCTGCGCTGATTGGGAGATAACCGCCGGAGAGGCCCTTCCCAAGACAGACAATATCGGGGTCAATCCCTGCATGTTCGAAGGCGAACATTGCGCCGGTTCGTCCAAAACCCATGGCGATCTCGTCAACGATAAGCAGGACCCTATTTTCCCTGCAAAGCTGGCTGAGCCTTCGAAGGTATTCGGCAGGATACATTTTCATTCCGGCGGCCCCAAGGCATAGGGGCTCCACAATTACGGCCGCAAGCTCTCCGGCGCGTTCCTTGACCGTGAGTTCCATCGAAGAAAAGCACCGCACGCCGCAACTGCCGCCGGACTCGTCGTCGGGACACACAGAGCAGTCCGGCGTCTTTACCTTGTAAACCGGAAAGAGCAGGGGGCGGTATGCCGCGTGGAAAGCGGGCAGATATCCGACCGCCATGGCGCCGATGGTGTCTCCGTGATAAGCGTCTTCGAGAGCGGCAAAGCGGAAACGGCCATTCTCCCCCCTGTTGCGCCAATACTGGACCGAGACCCTCAGCGCCGCTTCCACGGCGCTGGCGCCATCGCTGGCAAAAAGCGTTCTCCTGCGCCTGTCGGGTAAGGTCCCGGCAAGCCGGTAAGCCAGTTCAACCGCGCGGGGGTGTGTAAGGTTGCCAAGGATACAGTGCTGGAGTTCGCCTGCCTGGCGCACGATGGCCCGGACGAGCCTCGGGTGGCTATGACCAAGGTTGCAAGCCCACCATGAAGAGATTGCATCCACGTACCTTTTGCCTGCGGTGTCGAAAAGGAATGCTCCTTCGCCCCTGACGATTACGGGAAAACCCTCCCTGAGCGCCGAATGCCTGGTATACGGATGCCAAAGACCAGCCAGATCAAGCTCGCGGAAATAGTCGGCAGCGTTTGTCATAAAGGCTTCCTGTTGCTCCTTAAGGCCTGCGCCTCCAGTATGTCCAGTAGGTCCCATACCGATCCTGCCGGTCCTGCTTCCCTACAGCGCCTGCACCAGAGCGGAACATTCTCTAAAAGCCTCGGGACTCATGGAGGCTATTGCCGGGATGTAGCGAATGCGCCCCAATACGCGTTTTTTTCCGAGTCTCGCGATTGTTTCCACATTGTTTTGTTCGATTTCTCCCCAACCCGCCCCTGTGGTTTCGCAAAAAATTATCCCATGCAGCGTCAGGCTGCTGCGTTCAAGTTCCCTAATCGAAAGGAGCGTGTGATTAATGGCCCCCAGGCCGGGGCGAGCCGCGAGAATGACGGGTAGTTCCATCATCGCAATAAGGTCGATCATAGTCTTATTGCCGGCGAGGGGAACCAGCAAACCGCCGGCTCCTTCCACAATCACCCGTTCGTGCTTTTGGAGCAGGCTGTGGAAGGCTTCAAGAATGCGGTCCAGAGAGATTTCACGGCCCGTCTTAGCTGCGGCGAGGTGAGGGGAGCAGGCCGGCTCGTAGATAAAAGGCGCCATATTCCGGAGTTCTTCCGGGTCCGGCGCGAGTCCGGCCATTCGGAGGCAAAATTCAAGGTCCGGACTTCTCAAGGAACCTCCCCGCACAACTCCGCCTGTTTGAACCGGCTTCATTGGAACGGCATCGATCCCGGCGGCGCGCATCGAGACGAGCACAGCGGCGGACGCAACTGTCTTGCCGGCGTCGGTGTCCGTACCCGTAATGAAGAAACCTTTTCCAGCCGCAATCATCTCTTTTTCCATGCCGTTATATACGAGGTACGACGCCCTTAGTCACCGTCAACAGCCCTTGTAATTTCTCCGGCGGCCCGTTCGAGGTCGTCGTCACTGTGGTCGAGCGTGATCGAAAGCCTTAGACGGGCAGTCCCATCGGGTACGGTCGGCGGTCGAATGGCAACCGCCAGTATGCCTTTCGATCTGAGCCGCTGCGCCACAGCCAAAGTTTTTGCATTTTCACCGATGAGCACCGGAACGATCTGGCTTTGCGAATGCAGGGTGTTAAGGCCGGCCTGCTGGAGCCTCCGCCTGAAAACCGACGCCCTCCTGAGAAGTTCCGATCCCTGATCGGGAGTTTTTTCCATTACGGCCAGCGCCCCAAGAGCGCTTCCCACCGCTGCCGGCGGCAACCCGGTAGTGTAGATAAACGCCCGTGCGCGGTTGACCAGCAGCTGCCGCAAGGCGGGCGAGCACGCTACAAAGCCGCCGTAGCCGCCAAGCGCTTTGCTCAGGGTACCCATCGAAACATTGATTTTGCTCTCGAGGCCGTATTCGCGAATCAAGCCGCTTCCGTGCGGGCCGAAAACGCCCGTCGCGTGCGCTTCGTCAACCATTACCATCGCTTCGGACTCGACTGCCGCAGATGTGATTTCGGACAGCGGGGCGATATCTCCGTCCATGCTGAAGACCGATTCGGTGACAACCAGTTTGCGGCCGAAGGCGGGGCACTGACTAAGCAGCGTCCTCAGATGGTCCGGATCGTTGTGGCGAAAACGCTTAAGGTTCGCCCGGCTGAGCGCTGCGGCGTCGATGATGCTGGCATGGGCGAGTTTATCTGCAAAGACGTGATCGTTGCGCCCGACAAGGGAAGTTATCACTCCCGCGTTGGCAAGAAATCCACTGCCGAAGACCAGGGACCGGGGATATCCCTTAAGGGCTGCAATTGCACGCTCCAGTTCGTCATGTGGGGTCAGAGTGCCGGTTATCAGTCTTGAAGCAGTCGCCCCGCAGCCATACGATTCGAGGTATTTGCGGCTTGCGGAAATGACTTCCGGGTGGCGCGCAAGCGCGAGGTAATCGTTTGAGGAAAAATTGAGAAAAGTCCTGCCCTCGATCTCTATTTTTCCGCCGGCCTGGCCAAAAACCGAAAGGCGGCGCTCCAGGCTTTTTTCACGCAGTTCTTCTATTTCCTCATCGATCCACGCCTCAAAGAACATGTTCGACCCCGAGATCGCGGAGCATCCTGAGGTCCTGCTCGACATTTCTGCCGGCAACCGTCAGAAAAGGGCCAATCATCATCGAGTTGGCTCCGGCGTGGAATATCATCGACTGCAAGTCGCCAAGGCACAGGCGCCCTGCGCAAATCTTCACCTCGGCCCGCGGGTTTGTCAGACGGATCATGCTCACGGCGCGCAATATATCGAGGGGTTTCATGGTTTCCATCTTTTCGAGTCTTGTGCCCGGAATGGGGACCAGGA
>DASPQK010000398.1:0-13920 GCA_035624985.1 Syntrophobacteraceae bacterium
GGTGCGTGAACATTGAGGCATAGCACGCGGAGAAACAAGCCAGACCTTCGCCTGCGATGCTCCGGGATGTAAAACGCTGCTGATTTCCCCATCCTTGTCCGTAATCCCGCGTGGCGCGGGATTGGAGCAAAAGCTGTTGAATGAAAAGGCTTTTATTCCGCGTTGACTTAACTCGGCGCTCAATGCATCGTCCTGGTCCTTGCCTCCGGAAAGCACAAGGACCCGTTCTTCCCCTTTTTGAAGTTCTATCTCTACATCGTCTGCAATCTTGCTGTTTCTTTCAGGGTCAACCATGAGGTCCCTGATCATTGAGGGGTAATCGGCTCTGGAATTGTAGGAGTAATTAAAATTTGTCTGGCGCGCTATCACAGTCCCCGAAATAACCCCGCGCCCTTCACGCGCGTCTTTTTCATCAATAGTGTAGACAACGTCTCCCAAATAAAAATGAATCAGCTTTAAGAGGCGGTCCTTCCGCTGAACGGTGTTGCTTAGTCCCAGCAAGTAGCGGCAGTCGAAATTAGGGATCAGGTTGGTAAGGATCTTTGATGGGTAGCGCTGAGATTCATCGAAGATTATGTATCCAATCTTTTCGTAAATTTTCCGCCAATAACGTAATATTTCACCGGTATGGCCTATTGTGATCTGCTTGCCGACCTCATGAGTCCCACTTGAGAAAATACCCACTTCTGAGGCCGGGATCTGAAGGAAGTTATCAATTTTCCTCAGCCAGCCTTCAAAGAGGTCTACTTTGGGAACCACAACCAGAGTGGGCTGACGCCTCTGTGCAATCGTATAAAGGGCAATAACTGTTTTGCCGCTCTTGTGGCCCCCGACGAGTGTAGAACAGTCGTGCTCAAGTACGGCTTCGGCCGCCTCCTGCTGGTAGCTCTTCAATTCGCCATGGAATTCGATCGGGATCGCGTCGAGGTGCCGCCTCCTGTCGACCAGCCGGAATGGAACCTGGTATCTTTTGCAGAGTTCAATGAACTGGTCAAGAAATCCCCTTGGGATGAGATAATGCCTGCCCTTTTGCTTCAAACAACTTATCTGCGGTGGGATGTTGCCGATCCATTCGCCGCGGTTGTGCCTCGCTTCATAGTCCGGGTTGGTAAATACGAGCCGCTCGTGTAGTTTTTTCTCGAGTATGGATGGCAACCCGTCAACAGGAACTTTGATGTAATCGGAGAGCAGGATATTGAGATTGCGGACGAACATTTTCAAAATCCTCCGCCGATAGAGTGCAGACCAAAACGACTGCCCCACACCGGGGGGCCGCCTGCCATGGCCGCAACGGTCCGCCGTCCCGAGGCAAACCCCCTACTCTTATTCATCGGCGATTCACCGCGAACCGGTTAATGTATTATGGATAAATGTTATCTGAGGCCTCTCAATTTACAAACAAGGTTCGATAACTAATTATACCACACCTGAGTGAAAACCGTTGTAAACATTTAATTTTGCCCCCAAAAGGAGCCTGAAATGAAAAGTGATTCCCCGCACCTGCAAATTATAGGGCAACTTGCCCGAGAATACGATGAAAAATATAGAGACTTGGAAAAACTGATTTCAAAGACCCAGCCACAAAACGTCCCCCCTCAGTTAAGGGCCCTTGCGGAAAATGCTGTGGATCACTTTCGCTCCGCGCAGGTCGCTATACTCTCGATGCCCGCATTATTTGAGGGAAGCGAAAGGCGAACGGCCTTGCACGCCATGGTGGCGCTTTGCCGAGCTTTCGATGAGATGCATATACTTTTCAATTTTCTCTTCGACTCAACGAAGGGCACCTCAACGGGTTGCAGAGGCGCGTGAAGGCTTCGAGGCTTTGCCGAAGAGGAGGCTGGCCTTTTTCCAACGCCCGACTGATTGCAGAGTGTGGGATCAGCACTAAAAACTCAAAACTAAAAACTCGGAACTCTTCGGCTATGTGCCCATCTCCCACGAATGCAGGTAGGCGTCCTGCTCAGGAGTGAGCGAGTCGATCTCGACTCCCATGCTTGCAAGTTTGAGGCGCGCGATTTCACGGTCGATGTCCATCGGTACCCGATAGACCTGTTTCTTCAGGGTGGCATGGTTTTTTACGATATATTCGGAACACAGCGCCTGGTTTGCAAAGCTCATGTCCATAACGCTCGAAGGATGCCCTTCGGCGGCAGCCAGATTGATAAGGCGGCCCTCACCCAGCACATATATCCTCTTGCCGTTTTTGAGGATGAACTCTTCAACGAAATCACGTATGGTCCGTACCGATGAGGAGATTTCACTCAGATCGTCCAGATTGATTTCGACGTTGAAGTGACCGGAGTTGCAAACGATAGCTCCATCTTTCATCACCTCGAAGTGTTCTTTGCGCAAGACGTGTATGTCGCCGGTCAGGGTGCAGAAAAAGTCGCCAATCGGAGCGGCCTTTTCCATCGACATGACCTGGTAGCCGTCCATCACGGCTTCCAGCGCCCTGAGCGGGTCTATTTCAGTCACGATTATCTTTGCCCCCATTCCAGAGGCGCGCATGGAGACACCCCTGCCGCACCACCCATACCCGCTCACCACGAAATTTGCCCCGGCCAGCAACCGGGTGGTGGCCCGGATAATTCCGTCCACCGTGCTTTGGCCGGTCCCATAGCGGTTATCGAACAGGTGCTTACTGTCTGCATCGTTTACAGCCACAATAGGGTAGCAAAGGACCCCTTTCTCAGCCATGCTGCGAAGCCGGATCACGCCGGTAGTGGTTTCTTCGGTGCCGCCGATCAGGTTGGCGAGAAGCTCTTTGCGCTCGGAATGAACAATGCTCACCAGGTCGGCGCCGTCATCCATCGTAAGATGCGGGGCATGTTCGAGCGCGTTGTGAATGTGGCGATAGTATGTTTCCGTGTCTTCACCTTTTATTGCGAAAACAGGAACTTTCTCTGAAATGGAAAGAAATGCAGCCACATCGTCTTGAGTGCTCAAAGGGTTTGAGGCGCATATGCGCAAATCGGCCCCTCCTGCTTTGAGTGTTTGCGCCAGGGCGGCGGTTTCAGTCGTTACGTGAAGACAGGCAGCCATTCGTATTCCCAACAAAGGTTTTTGAGAAGCGAACCTTTTGTGAATCGACCGCAGCACGGGCATGGATTGTGCAGCCCATTCCACCCTCAAACGTCCCTTGTCGGCAAGCCTTTCATCCTTTATATCAAAATTCATTCATGCCCCCTAGCATGTGCGTTTCTCGCTGACTTGATTGAGGCCCGCTTTATCTCTCAAGGTCTCAGCCATGTCAGTTTTCTCCCAAGTGAAGTCTGGGTCTATCCTTCCAAAATGGCCGCAGCAGGCAGTCTTCCTGAATATGGGCCTGGCAAGCTTCAGGTACTTTATCATATCGGACGGTTTGAAGCTGAACAGATCTACGACCACTTCCTGGATCCGCTCATCCGGAACGCGTCCCGTACCGAAGGTGTCAATCATCAGCGAGACAGGGTCAGCCATTCCGATGCTGTATGCAACCTGAACTTCCACCCGGTCCGCAAGGTCGGCGGCAACGATGTTTTTGGCAACATACCGGGCCATGTAGGAGGCCGTTCGGTCGACCTTGGTCGGGTCTTTGCCCGAAAAACCGCCTCCGCCATGGCTGCCCTGACCTCCATATGTATCGGCGATGATTTTTCTTCCTGTGAGACCACAATCCCCCAAGGGGCCGCCTACCACAAACCGCCCCGTTGTATTGACGTAGAATTTTGTCTTCGAATCAAGCAGTCCTTCCGGAATTACTTTCTTTATGACCTCTTCAATGATTGACTCTCGCAATGCAGAGTACTGCACATTCGGCGCGTGCTGGGCGGCCACAATCACTGTGTCCACTCTTCTTGGTTTGTGCTCCAAATACTCGATCGTTACCTGGCTCTTCCCGTCAGGCCGAAGGAAATCGAGTACTCCGTTCTTGCGGACCTCGGCAAGTTTTCGTGAAATCCGATGAGCATAATAGATCGGCATGGGCATAAGCACCGGGGTCTCGTTACAGGCATAGCCGAACATCAATCCCTGGTCTCCGGCGCCTTGTTCTTCGTAGAGTCCCTCGCCTGCGTTTACGCCCATCGCGATATCCGGCGACTGTCTGTCGATGCTGGTAATGACTGCGCAGGTTTCCCAGTCAAAACCCATAGAGGAATCGTTGTACCCGATTTCTCTTATGGTCTCTCTGACGATATGCGGTATATCGACGTAAGTGGAGGTTGTAATTTCGCCGGCAACAAAAGCAAGCCCGGTGGTCACAAGGGTCTCACAGGCCACGCGCGCTGTTTGGTCTTCTGCTATGATCGCGTCTAGAACTGCATCAGAGATTTGGTCGGCCACTTTGTCGGGATGGCCTTCCGTCACCGACTCCGACGTGAACAAATAACTCCTCATTGACATCAGAAAAAATCTCCTCTCTCAAGTCCGAAACTATCTAACCACAGTCAACTCACCTGTGGCCCTATCGAGGCATTTTCTATTCTGCGAGTCCACGAGCACTACAACAGGCTTATGCCCCGCTGCTTCAGCTTGGTCATAATTTGCATAAGCAGCGATAATAATCAGATCGCCCGGCGCCCCCATTCGAGCAGCTGCCCCATTAAGGCAGATCTGCCCTTTGCCTGCCGGACCGGCGATCGCGTAGGTATCGAATCGCGCGCCATTGTTGATATTGTAAACCTTTACTTGTTCATAAGGCAGAATATCGGCCGCCTCCATCAGGTCGGCGTCAATTGTAAGACTTCCTTCGTAATTGAGATTGGCATCCGTTATTCGGGCACGATGGACTTTCGACTTCAGCAGGATCCTTTGCATGGCCTTCCTCCCGGCGGAGATCGTTTAGTGTATACTGGATCGGATGGAGACTCAGAAGCAGAATCAGAACCAAAGCCAGATACAGAGCACGTTGGAGCCTCTCACCGTGAGGATCGCCGTTGAGTCCGTCCCGAAGATATTCTGTATCTGCTGCATCTCGCCAAACCCATTGATGATGCGCATAATCTTTCCCTTTTTTCTCACACTCCCCGCGCTCAGCGGGCGCGCTGTCGAAAAGCCGGTCGCCCCCTCGCTTTTGGGGAAATGGATATCTTTGTCCCGGTCTCATGTGAGATCCAGGCGAAAGCAAAAGTTGATTTTACTTACAAAAAAAACCGGTATCAGTCAACTATTATCGTCAGCAGTGCGCAGCCTGTACGTAGCAGGATGAGTTTCGGTTCGAGGCTGTGTCAGATCTTCGCTCTGGGGTCTACCGGTCTGTGCGCCTCGGAGTTAACCTTGAGCCGATGATTCAAGTCGAAGACTATGACGGAATAACTTCACCGTGCAGGAGTAATTTTTTCACTTCCCACCACCCTGATCTCAATTTATACTCCCCCGCGACCAGGATTTTTACCTGAACTGATTGAGTACGGCAAAAAAGGACTCTAACCGATGGGTGTCTACGAAAGACAACTTAGACTGGTTGCACCCTACCGTCGCAGGATCGCGCTCGGAATGCTCTGCATGGCTCTGGCGGCCGGTTGCGGTACAGCCTGCCTCTATCTTATAAAGCCGGCGTTCGATGAGCTGATCGTAAATAAAAACAAGGAGATGCTGAACCTCTTATGCATGGCCCTGCTTTTCGTCTTCGGCGTCAAAGGCGTCGCTTTGTGCGGAAACGCCTATCTTATGAGCTACGTCAGTCAGAGGATTATAACCAGGCTCAGGGAAGATGTATACAATCACATACAGTGCCTGCCGGTTCCCTATTTGGACAAGGTTGAAACCGGAAACCTGATGTCCCGCATCCTGAGTGATGTGGGCGCAGTCCAAAGCACCCTGTCCGATTCGGTAACGGGAATAATAAAAGAGTCATTCAGCGTGGTCGGCTGTGTAGGCATCATGTTTTACATGGATTGGCAGCTTGCGATCGCCGCGATGTTTATCGTGCCCGTAGCCTTTCTGCCCGTTTTCAAAGTCGGCAAACTGTTGCGAAGGACCGCCGCCAAGGCTCAGCAGTCTATTGCCGACCTCTCGGTAATATTGCACGAGACGATAAGCGGAAACAGAATTGTAAAGGCTTTCGGTATGGAGCAATATGAAAAGGGCCGATTTCGCCGTGAAAATGAAAACCTTTTGAAGCACACGCTTAGAGCGGTGGTCGCTCGTTCTGTAAACAGCGCCGGAATGGAATTCCTCGGCGGATTGGGCATAGTCTCCATTATGTTATACGGCGGCCACCAGATTATTGGCGAGAAAATGACGGCAGGAAACCTCTTCTCATTTCTGGCCGCTCTTATCAGCCTATATGAGCCTGTCAAGCGCCTGGCCAACATCTACACTTCCGTTCACCAGGGGCTGGCGGCCGCAGACAGGATTTATGAACTTCTGGATGAACCCACCGAGATAATCGATCAACCGGGCGCCAGACGCCTGGATCCCGTCAGAAAGCATCTGGAATTCAGGAAGGTCTCTTTCAGCTATGGGGAAAAAGAGGTCCTGTCGGATATCAGTTTCAAAGTGAAGGTCGGCCAGGTGGTGGCGCTGGTCGGCATGAGCGGGGCCGGCAAGACTACTCTGATAAACCTGATCCCAAGGTTCTATGATGTTACGGAAGGGAGTGTTCTCATCGACGGCATCGATATCCGAGAGGTGACTCTTTCATCCCTGCGTTCTCAGATCGCAGTTGTCACCCAGCAGTCCATTCTTTTCAACGACAGCTTTAGGAACAACATAGCCTACGGAGACATCCGCAAAAGCGATGAGGAAATAATTGCTGCGGCGAGGGCCGCCAACGCATACGATTTCATAATGAAACTGCCCGATAAATTCGAAACCACCGTCGGTGAACAGGGGATCAGGCTCTCAGGAGGAGAACGCCAGCGAATCTGTATTGCGCGCGCTCTTCTGAAGGATGCGCCGATCCTGATACTCGACGAAGCCACCTCGTCCCTTGACAGCGATTCAGAGCTCGAAGTTCAAAAAGCCCTCGAAAACCTCATGAGAGGCAGAACTACGCTTGTAATAGCTCACCGCCTTTCGACCATCCAGAACGCCGACAGCATAATAACCCTGGCGGATGGCAAAATTGTCGAACAGGGCTGCCACTCTGAGTTGATGACCTTCGACAGCGAATACCGCAGGCTATATCAATTGCAGTTCGCACAATTGTCGAAAGAGGACCGGGGAATTGCTCTCAAACAGTGAGCAGTAGGCAGTGAGCAGTGAACGGTGAACAGGAAAAACCTTTACAAGAGGGGGGAAGTGAAGCTCCTCGCTCCGCTTGGATAGTCTTTTCCTATTTTTTCAACATAGACGGGAAAGCGAGCTCACAGCACATAGATGACAGGATTCCCTGTCTCGTATCGCTCGGGGTAAAACCAGCCGTGGTTTCCAGCATCTGTTCCGGGCGAAGCGGTGAGGTCGCTCACCACAGGGTCCCCTCCGTTGCGCCTTCGGGGGTTCGTTTCGAACTCAGGTATCTTAAAAGGAGAAGCAAGGTATTTAAATTCGCGGCCATTCCTCTACTGATCTCAATCCTTCCACTCTATTTCATCGAAAAAGCCGTCATCGACCTGGAAAGTGAATGGTCATGGTTCGCGCTGGCTTTGCTTCGCGGTATGCGGCTGTGCAAAAAGCGCCCTCCCGATTTGATCTATTCGACAGGCGGCCCCCCGAGCGCCCATCTGGCGGCGGGTCTGCTTGCCCGTAGGGTCAAAATACCCTGGATAGCCGAGCTCCAGGATCCCATCGTATTCAAGGACTGGAAAAGGAGTAAAGCCGCCCTGAAGATCAATTCATGGCTCGAGCGCTTCATTTGTGCGAATGCCTCGGCGGTTGTTTTTGTGACGGAGGGCGCAAGGGAAAGGTCGGTCCAAAGAGCGGGCGCCGGTAATGCCCCAAAAGCCTGCGTAATATATCCGGGGGCCCGCTCGTACGATCAACTGCAAGCCATCCCGCGGAATGAAAGTTTCTGCCGCTTCGCCCATTTCGGATCCCTTGCAGGCTCACGCAATCCCGAAAAATTTCTGGCCGGCGTCCAAATCCTGCTCGATCGAAATCCCGATCTGATCGATAAAGTACGCCTGGACTTTTATGGCCCAATGGACGGCTTCTCCGCTAAGATCATTGACAAGTTCAAGTATCGCGAAATTGTTTCCAATTTCGGAAAGGTCTCCAGGCTCGAAGCACTCAGGGAGATGACAAAAAGCGACGCTCTCGTGCTGATACAGAACCTGGACGACATATCTTATGAGACGATCCCGTCGAAAGTTTACGAGTACCTCCAGGCGAAAAGACCCATTTTGGGACTGGTTTTCCACAATCCGCATCTGAGAAGAATACTTCTCGAACAGGGACATTTCGTGGCAAACGGCGATTCACCTTACGATGTCCACGAACAAATAGTGCGAATTGTGGAACGATGGAGGAGAAGCGACAAGGATTCGGTGGATTTTGCAGATTCGCCGTACACCGTCCGAGACGCGGCGGAGAAGCTGATGACTGTGTCAAGGAGTATCTGAATAGCTTGACCTAACATATCATCAAATATAATGTTGTGATCCGAATGAGCCGTTACCGGCGATACTGACTTGCGCTTCGGACATTTCTTGGCAACGAGCACTGAGTTTTGGCCGAACCTGCAAAAATTTACGAGATCCGTTTGGCCGGGCGGAAATCCGGCGAGATTATCAAGAGCATGCCAACTCTTCGGGCTTTTTATTCTCAATGATAGAGATAATCTTCGCGGTTCTCATCAGGTCCGAGGTTGGACATGTTGGGTCAAAGTCATGAATATGAAAAAATGGCGGCAGTCGAACAGGAGCATTGGTGGTATAGAACTCTGCACAGCTTGGTATTGGATTCTATACGCCGAAACTTCACTGGAGACGATGCAGAAATCATAGATGCCGGGTGCGGTAGTGGAGGGCTCTTGCTTTTTTTGCACAAAAATGGATATACTCGCCTTGAAGGATTTGATTTATCGCCTGATGCCGTGACGATATGCCGCCGAAGGGCACTTAACGTATATATAGAAAGCTTACTAAACATTGCAGGCCGGTATGCGCGGTCCTCGGCTGATATCATCATAAGCAATGATACACTTTACTATCTCAACGAGCAGGAACGCTTTGATTTCACCCGGCAATGCTTCCAGGTGCTTAAACCTGGAGGGATACTGATTTGCAATGTGCCTGCACTGAAGGCTTTTCATGGAATACATGACATTGCCGTAGGAATAAAACACCGTTTTTCAAAACGTGATGTTCAAAAATTGTTCAATCCCGCACAGTACCAGATTGTGAAGGAAGTATACTGGCCGTTTCTCTTGTCGCCTATAATATTCCAGAAACGTTTACTTCAAAGGATCAAGATGAGAATGGCGCCGGATTTCGTGGCCTACTCCGATATCGAGCTACCAAATCCCAGGCTTAATAATCTCCTGGCCCGTGTGACATTGTTTGAGAACCGATGGTTTTCGAGAAAACCCTTCGGCAGTTCACTGTTTTTGGTGATAAGGAAAGTGTCATAAGGACAAACCCATGCCTCAGTTAACAACCCGAGGGGAAGGAGGGCTCCGTTGTGCCCGCATCGAAAAATCCTCTGCCGCCGGGAAACCTCTCGTTTCGATAGTCCTTGCTGTTTTTAACGCCGAAGACGCTCTTCGAACGACGCTCGAAAGCATCTGCTCCCAGACATATTCTCAGAGGGAGCTGCTCATTGTGGACGGGGGTTCGTCGGACGAGACGCTCGATATAATTGGGGAGATGGAGGATAGCGTCGACTATTGGATGAGCGAGCCCGACCGCGGGACCTACGATGCCTTCAACAAGGGAATAGGCCTTGCAAAAGGCGACTGGCTCTATTTTATCGGGGCGGGGGATTTTTTTGTTGACGAGACCGTCCTTGAGCGGGTATTCACACCTCTGCCAAAGGGGAAGCTCATCTACGGGAATGTCATCTGGGGGAACACCGGAAAGCACTATGACGGCAGGTTTTCGAAATTGAAGCTTTGCCGAAGAAATATCTCTCAGCAGGCGATTTTTTACCACAGGGACCTTTTCGGAAAATGGGGCGGATTCGATATACGATATGGCCTGCTGGCAGACTACGCTTTCAACATGAAATGCTTCGGGGACCCTAATACCTCGCCAGAGTACAAAAAGATGGATATTGCTTACTTCGGTCTTGACGGAATTAGCGCCCGGATGTCCGATGAGACTTTTGAAGTGGACAAAGCCGATCTCATTCGAGGTTCGATGGGCCGAAGATATCTGATCCTCCTGCAATTGCATCAGGCCCAAAGGGCGGTTGTAAAGAGAGTGGAGACGCTGCTGAAATCTTAGAGGAGAAATTGAGTTATGCTGATATCCGTTGTGGCTACACTCTACCATTCATCGATGTATCTGGACGAGTTCTACCGTCGAGCCACGCTTACCGTGACAAAGCTCACAGACGATTACGAAATCATCCTTGTAAATGATGGCTCACCTGACGATTCACTGGAGCGCGCAATCAAGATTTGTGAAACAGACCCAAAGGTCTGCGTAATTGATCTTGCGCGCAACTTTGGAGAACACAAAGCTATAATGACCGGCCTTGCCCACACACGAGGCGAGTACGTGTTCCTTGTCGAAAGCGATCTGGAGGAAGAGCCTGAATGGTTGCTGAGTTTTTCCGAGCAAATCCACAGGGACCGTTGCGACGTGGTCTATGGCGTTCAAACCAGGCGAAAGGGAGGCTTTTTTGAGCGTTGGAGCGGACTTTTATTTTATCGGCTGTTTCGTCTCTTAACCAGGCTCGACATGCCGGAAAACATGGTCACGGCACGCCTTATGAGCAGGCGTTATGTCGATGCGCTGCTCAGGTTCGAAGAGTCGGAAATGTATCTGTTGGGGATCTGGCATATTGCCGGTTTCGATCAGCGTCCGCAAGCCGTGCGCAAACACAGCACAAGCAAAAGCACCTATACGCTAGCGCTAAAATTTGCTATGGCCGTAAATGCCATAACATCATTCAGCAATGCGCCTCTTGTGGGGATTTTCTATATTGGAGCTATTATATCCGCTATAGCATTGGTCTGCGCCGTATACCTTACCCTGAACTGGCTGATTCTGTCCGAGCCTGTGACTGGCTGGACTTCGACGGTGATTTCGATATGGTTGATCGGCGGCATGACCATCGCGTTCATTGGAGTGGTGGGAATTTATCTCTCAAAGGTTTTTTCCGAGACCAAACACCGGCCAATGACCATCATTAGGCAGGTATATGGAAGGAAGTGAACCGTTTCGGCCGAAGTATTTTGCAAATGCACGCATTGAGTTCAGCGAGTCTCATAAGGACTGAGGGATGCCGAGTATCACAGGCATACGGTAATGTCGGCCAGATCTCAAAGAAGGGTATGAAAAGGAAATCAGATTCACATGGCTCAATCGTCTTCCGGTATCCGCTCGATTCTTGAAATCCCGGTTATCTATGACGTCTTCCAAAGCCTGGTGGGCGCAAAACTCTTCCATCAGGAGTTCGTCAAAGACTTCATTCGTCCCACCGAAGGAGCAAAGCTTCTGGATATTGGGTGCGGCACAGCTCAGATCCTGGCCTGTTTGCCTTCGGACATAACATATGTAGGCTATGATCCTTCACCTGAATATATCGCGAGAGCGCGCCGGAATTTCGGGCGCCGGGCAGAATTTACAGTTGGCTTTTATGACGAGGCTGCCGCTTCAAGTCACACTCCGTTCGATTTGGCTTTAGCCACCGGTGTTCTGCACCACATGGACGACGAACAGGTCATAGCTCTTTGTGAGCTCGTAAGGAAATCCCTCAAACCCCAAGGGCGCTTTGTCACCATTGACGGAGCGTTTTGCAGCGAACAGACGGCTTTAGCACGTTTCCTTACGAAAAGAGACCGCGGGGCGAACGTTCGACGCCCGGAAGAATACGTCGCCCTGGTTACGCCTCATTTTGTGGAGGTTAAAACCGAGGTTAAAAACCGTTTTTGGTATACTTTCTTTTTCATGGAATGTTTTGTTTGAATGTTGAGTTTGAAAAGGTCCCGCTTTTCCACGCCGTTTTTGAATCCATGGACATCCCTTGGATTTGTCTTTCTGGCTTTGTGCGCAGCGCTGCTCATTTATGCGGCGGGCAAGGGAATCGATTTCACAGACGAATCCTTTTATCTGCTTTACTATGCGGCGCCTGCGCGGCATCTGTTCAACCTGAGCTGGTTTCAGTTTGTCGGAAGTCTTTGGCACGATCTGGCCGGGGGCAGCGTTTTCGGGCTGCGCCTGTGCGGCTATGCCACGATGTTTGCCTGCGCAATTCTATGCCTGGCGGGCCTGTCGCGGGCATATCCCATCCTGCTGGCCGCAGACTGCAATCGAGGTTTTGCGCTGCTCACAGTCTGCTCAATATACGCCACACTGTATATGCCGGTCATGCTGACTCCGGGATATAACAGCATTGACGCCTGCGGTCTTGCGCTTACCCTGGGGGGCGTAGCGCTTATCCCGAGAGGGCAAACCCGCTCGTTCGTTGGATCGATACTGGTTGGCCTCGGTTGCGCATTTGTGCTTTTCGGCAAACCGAACTGCTTTCTGGCGCTCCTAGTCCTGCTCGCTTTGTGGGCATGGCGGGTCCGCCCTGGACGAAAGCCCGTACTTGTCGCAGCATTTGTTTGCGCGGTGACGGTTTTGGCCGTTATCGCCATGCATCTTCCCATATCTGAAACTTGGCGCCTGGTCTGGGAACCCGTTAATTTCCTTCTTCGCGTCTATAAAGTCTACGAGAGTATGCGTTTTGAGGGTCTAGGCAAATACGTGTTGAGGTCTTTGGTCACTTTTTGCTCCCTTTCCGCGTTCGTGACAATTTGTCCGAAACGGTTCGCGATTGCCGGAGTCCTTACGGCGTCGGCCGTCATAACCTTCATGTTGAGCCACAGCAACTCTGTCGCCCTCGGTGCACTGGCCCCCAGCCTGGCCCTGGGCCTGCTTCTGTTGACCGCCGTTCAAAGCAGGCGGCAGCCTCAGGACATTGATCCGGAAGGACCGTCCTCTGAACTCATCCTGCTAAGCTTTGCCTTTCCAATTTGCTATTTCCACGGAAGCGCTGTCCCGTTCACGATGACCCTTGGGAATGCCTCATTTTTCTGGTGGATTACTGTCCTGCTTTGCCTTGGACGCCTGAGGCCCGTGCCCCGCATAAGGGCGCTGAGTTTCTTCTGTTGCGCCGCCTGCGCCCTATGGCTGGTGTTCTGGGCCTGGCATGCATTTTCATCGCCTTATCGCCACGGGTCCCGCATCTGGGAGGAAACAGAAGCACTGACAGATGTGCCGGGTTTTGAGCGGGTGCATGTGACGCCTTTTAATCATAGTTGGATTCAACATCTACGGGGCGAGGCCGAGAGCGCCGGTTTCCGGCCCGGCATGCCCGTTCTTGACATTAGCGGCGGAGTACCCGGGTTGATGCTTCTTATTGATGCTTCTCCGGCCGGATCCAACTGGATCTTCGGCGGCTACAAAATGAGCACGGAATACCTGCGCTTCGCCCTGGATCGCATTTCTCCCGAAGACCGGCGGCGCTGCTGGATGCTGCGATTGAAAGGCGACCCACCGTATTTGCGATTTGATCTGGGAGTCCTCCGAGAATACGGGATCGATCCGGAGGGAAGTTATGAAGCCGTGTGGCAGGGCAGGGAGCCCTTTTACCAAGAGCGGGAGATCATCCTGCTTCGGCCGGTGGGTCTTATTCCGTCGGAAAGATGAAGGCTGCATTATTTATGAAAAAGTAACTCGTCCATAAAGTTTCAGGCGCCGGCGGCGGCGCGGCGAATTTCATTACTTCTCGCCTTCCGCATAAATTGATTCAAAATCTCTCTCTTTGAGATCAATACCGGGGTCTATAACGGACGACAGAAAGCCGGCCCCCGAAGTGTATCTAGTCGGGGGTCGGATGTCGGAA
>DASPQK010000399.1:0-7347 GCA_035624985.1 Syntrophobacteraceae bacterium
TAGGGTTACTCCTATTTGTCCCAGCAACTTATCGACCGCTTCGAAGTGGTCCTCCCATGCGGGGGCGACAAACCCCGAGAGCCGCTCCAATTGCGCGCGCCTTAGCGGGCTGTCGGGCAGACAATAGTCTTCGATACAGGAGATCCAGCCCGGACCGTCCAGCGGATCCAGGTAGTCGGGAATATTGCCTGCGACTTCATGAAAGACCGGCAGGTCGCCTGCAATTACCGGAACGCCTAGTGAAAGCGCTTCTACCAGCGGCAGACCATACCCCTCATCCATGGATGGGAATATCAACGCGCGCGCGCCCCTCAACCGGCAGACCAACTCGGTGTCGGAACAGCCGGGCAGTTCGCTCACGACACCGCGAAGAAGGGTGCTTCGCTCCAGTAGGTCCAGCACATTTTCGCATTCCCACCCGCGCTGACCTATAATTATGAGTTTAGGAGCCGCGCTTCCCCGGCGCTCAACTAGGCGCCGCCATACGTGCAGCGCCATCCAGTGGTTTTTGCGTGGCTCAATGGTCCCCAGCATCACAAAGTAAGGACCCTCTATTGGAGATCGGCTATAGGATGTCGGACTTCTTCTTCCAATTTCCAACTTCCGATACCCGATATCCGGCCTCCGACTGCCGACACCCAACACCCGACCTCCGACCTCCGACGCCCGATCTCCGTTCGGCAGCCGGCAACCAAGCGGCGCGGCTATGGAAGGTGGCATCGCCCATCCGGATGCATCCGCAAACCTGGAAAGCTCATCGAGGGTGACTATGGAATTGGCGACGATGCCCGCTCCAGTCGTCAGAATGGTTCGCATTCTGGCTATATGGCGAGCGGATTCGCCGGCTCGGCAGAATTCGGGGTGCGTGATAGGGGTCAAATCATGGACGAAGAATATCGGACGCACCATCTTGCGCACAAGCCACCGGGCGTATTCGGGATGATCCAACCCGCTGTGGCCGACATTGAACAGAAAGCGGCCTGCGCTCCTCCAGCCGGGCAAAGGCATGGGGGGCGATGTGGCCATAACCCGGATCGCCGCTCGATAAAAAACCTCCCCGGGTTCCATAAGCAGTTCGAATATTCGCTGTGAGGCGGCTTTCGCGAAGACACACCCAAGACCCGCTTTAAACACGACAACGCGCGAAAACGCTCCGTACCTCCGAATATAGGACAGGCAGACCCTGTCTACACCGGTCGGCAACCGCCCCTGTATGAAACGGATGAGGAGACGCGTCACGTCGATCAGCATTTCACCCGTCGCTGGGCGCAGGTCAGCCATTGTCACTTTGCCGCATTGTAAGAATTTACAGCCGGATAGCCCACGGTCATAATGATGCTCACAAACTTCTGCCACTCCACCGAAGGCGCATTGGAGATAAAAATCAGGTCCTTGTCCCTGACCTGGAAATTCTCTGAAGCAAAAAAGACCGATGGATCCTTCAGATCGGCCCGATAGATCACGGGAACCCTGCCGTCCGAGGTAGCCATGACAGGCTTATTGGGCCAATCCATAAGGTCTGCCGGTTCGAAACGAAAGAGGAAAACCGCCTGCGGATTGGCCCGGTAATCCTGAAGTCCTCCTGCGCGCCCCAATGCCTGCACTAAAGATATACCCTGCGCCTCAAAATAAATTTCTTCATTCTTGCCGGTGGCGCCCAGTGAGGTGAAGCTTAGAGGCTGAAAAAGGGCACTGATTACGTCCCCAGGCTGCAACAGGATATTTTGCCTGGGGTCCCTGATTATCGCATCAAGCGGCATTGAGCTCACCATATCGCCGCGGGTCACCTGGATCACCACCTTCCCCAGGGGATTATTGACTCCCTCGGCAGCAGCCAGAGCATCGAGCAGCCGCTCTCCTCGAGGGGTCAGCGGCATGTGCAGGCTTTTGTGAACTTCTCCAACAACAGACACACCCTCAGTAACGTTACGAGTGAGACACACGAGCACCTGAGGCTGGTGCGCTACATCTTTGAGCCGCTTTTGGATAGCATCTTCTATCTGATGCAAAGTTCGACCCTTCGCATCGATCTGCCCGGCAAAGGGCACATTAACCATGCCTCTGCTGTCGATCATTTGCTCGGGAATCTTTGCGCCCACTGACGGGGCTGCTCCGCTGCCGCCCAGAACGACAGCGCCGCTGAACAGGGTGGCGGGCGGCGCTTCCCATATCATGATTTCAAGAACATCGCCGGGCCTGACCACATATTCGGCAGGTCCCTCGGCCCCGAAGACATCCGAGAAAAGGTTCGTCTTCCTGGTCTCGAGCAGTCTGGCCACAGTGGGACCGGTTATGTCAATTACCTGGATTCCCTCAGGCGGCGCATGATGTTGCACATCCCTGAGACTGGGGCCCGAGTTCGCAAGAAACGTTGTGCAGCCGGCCATACCGGCGAAGGCCAGGATACACAACATCACCAAGATTCTGTTTAGCATTGCGCTACATTTGGCATGCATTTTCCCCTGTGCCTATAGTTTTGCTCGCAGCCCCTCATAATAATCGAGTTTCAGCGCTGTTGACAGACTCTGCGTGGAATGCAAACGCATCTTCGGGATTGTCAAAGTCGTACATCCTGCCGGCGACCAATACACAGATGCGGTCACAGTGTGATCGGAGAAAATGATCGTTATGAGAGACCATGATCATGGCGCGATCACTACGTTTTCCGAACAGCTCGACTATGCATCTGCCGTGAAAACGAGCATCTCCCACGGCAATGATTTCGTCGATCAGAAAGCAGTCGAACTCTTGGGCCATCGAAAGAGCGAAGGCCAGACGGGCGATCATTCCGGATGAATATTTTTTTACCGGTTCGCGCAGGTAGCGTCCCAATTCGGAAAACTCCTCCACGAATGGAATGGACTTCTTGTAGTCGACGCCATATACGCGGCAGATGAACCTCAAGTTGTCAAGGCCCGTAAGGCTGGGCTGGAAAGCCCCCATGAATGCCAGCGGCCACGAGACGCTCATGGTGCGGGTAACCGTGCCCCTCGAAGGGATTTCGGCCCCGCCGATAAGGCGGATGAGGGTCGATTTGCCCGAACCGTTCAATCCTATAATGCCGACCTTTTCCCCCTTCCTGACCTCCATGTTGATATCGTGCAGCACTCTGCGCCACCCGCCGCGGGAAGTAGGGTATGATTTGGAAAGGTTTTCGACTTTTATCATTCGTGTCCAATCCTGTATTGCGTCTCCTTGCACAGCAGGAGCCCTATAAAAGTCGTAACCAGGTTATACACACAAAGGTAGCCGGGCCGCTCATATGTCACGACGATGTTGCCGAAGTAACCGTGCCGCAACATTTCCGTTACCGTTACCGTGGGGACCCATACGGCCCATCGTTGCAGATAGGTGGGAAGCCAAACTACCATGAAAAAACAGCCCGATATTCCGAGGTAGAAATACATGGCCGGGTGATAGAGGCGCTCGAACCAGTCAAAGCGCTCCGTCATTGCTCCAACTACTATTCCCATAGCGAAGCCGTACCACATCAGCAGCATCCACCCAAAGAGCATCATCAGGACGTCCTTGGGCGGCACAATCAATTCACTGCCCATGAGAACGAGCCCGACGACAATGGTTGAGCCGGTAGCTCCGGCAATTTCCATCATCGACCTTGCATAAATCAGATCGACCACCTTGACATTTCGATGGAAAAGGAGGCCCGCGTTAGGCTCGACGGCCTTGCCACAGTGCGCCGTAGCGTTGCGCCATATCATTACCGTCGAGTACCCGGTCCAGGCAAAGGCGGTAATGGTGATCCCGGTATGCCCCCCGTGTCTGCCGTATACGTTCCACAGGATGGTGACTCCGACGGTAAAGATCAACGGGGTCCCGACCACCCACAGGACACCGAAGTTGTTGCGGCCGTAACGGGTTATGACTTCCCGCATGAGGATAGCGCCAACCACTCGAAAATTTATGACAGCCGACCTCAGAGGCGAGCTTTTCCGAACCTCGGCCCCGTTTTCCTCGGACTTTTCTCCATTATTCATGATGTTCACGTATTCCTGCAAGCAAAAGGGCGAGAATGCCCCAACTGAGCATTCCTAAAATGAATGTCGCACTGAAATTTCTCATCCTGCGAGGTTCAATCGGATAATCCGGCCGTACCGGCTCCACAATTCGCTGGAGATAAAGCTCTTTTCGAAGCGCTTCGTTGCGGGCTTGTTCGAGAGTAGTGAGTGCTCCGGAGAGCAGCTTTTGGGCAAAGTCGTTATCGATTTGGAGCTGTTCGTATTCAGGGCCGTAATAGGTCAGCGAGCCGGTTGATCCGGCAACCTTGGCCATTTCAGCATCGATTTCGAGGCGCAAGGTCTTTATGCGCTCCTTAAGCACCGGGATTGCAGGATTATTTTGGCTCGCCGACAGGATCTGAGCGAGCTCGGTTTTGGCGGACACCAGGTCACCTTCGAGTTTGGTGACGTTTTGGAGCTGCAGGCCCGATTGAGTGTTGATGTCGAATATCCCCTGCTTGTTGCGATAAATCGAAAGCGCAACCGCTGCTTTTTTGCATTTTACCACGGCTTTTTCGCACTCCGAAGTCGCAAACCCGACCATATCGACCCTGACGCGCTTGTTTAAGGCGTTGATCAGATCTTCGCTGAGTTCAAGCAGCTTCTCATTTATGCTGTAGGCTTCTTCTGCAGTAGGTGCGCGCACCAGCAATGTGGATATGGACGTGCTGGTGTCGACGTCAAGCTCGACAATATGTTCGTAATAGTATTTAAAAAAGCTCTCGAAGCTGCGGTCCCAGAAGGTCAGCCCGGCAAATCGCCTGATTCTGTCAATATTCGGGCTGGTAAAGATTTTCATGAGGCCCAAACTCTTTTCGAGTTCGGTAAGAGCGGGGCGTGATTGAACGTAGTCATTCACATTGTTGGTGTCATCCTGGGAGTGAGAAAACCCTGCCGTTTGCAGAAGCTGGTTGAAACTTGTGGTGCCAACCCCCTTCTCCTCACTGCGCACTATGAAATGGGATTCCGAGACATAGATGTCGGTGGCGAACACTCCCCAATATAGGATCGCCAGCATTGTCGGAATAAAGACGGTGATAGCAAACAACCAGTCGAACCAGGCAAACATCTTTCTTAATCTTGCGAACATGCTTCCTCTACTAGTCCTCAGCGGTTTTTGCATATAACGAAAGTGTTCGAAACGAATTTCTCCAAAGTGCCGGCCCTCTTGTCCTCCCTTATCTCGAGCACTTTGCAGTCCTCCTGAGCCGCGATTTCGAAAATATGCCGCTGAGGCAGACAGTGCGTCTCCATCCGCAGACGATGGTCGGCGTTGAGCCACTCGGCCGTTTTGAACCGGTAGCCATCTATATAGGTCGGTACTTGAAATATGGCGATGCCGGCAGGTTTGAGCGCACGCAGGGCATTTTTTACGAGTACGAAAATTATCGGGGGAGGGTTATGCTGAAAGACCAGCTGTGAATAAAAAACGTCGCACCGAAGCAGAGGGTCGAGCAATGTTTCCGAGCACTGGATGAAAGAGACGTTGTTTACAGCCTCCTCCACCGCATGCTCCCCTGCCAGCTCCAAATGTCCGGGCGAAATATCGTAGGCATAGACCCATGCAAACCTGCGGCCTAGTGGGATGGTAACGCGACCCACCCCGCATCCGAATTCGACACAGGTTCTTGCCGCCACTTTGTCGTAGTCATGGCGGGCGAGAACACGATCGAGCCTTTGGGCCTCCAATTCGCCCGAAGCCCAAAATTTGCCGATGGACCCCTCAATGTTTTCGGGGAGATATCGCTTGTCCGTGAGGACCGACCAATGAGGTCGGGTAGTTCCTAAAAGTGTCCAAGCCTCCCTGATTCTCTCAACACATCCGCTGAGTTCACTAGCGTCCGCTTCAGTATCGACCTCAATCCCGGGCATATCGATAGGGAGGGGAGGGCCATAAAACCCGATGACTTCGGACAGCCTGGCGGAAAACTCCACCGAGGACATAAAGCCTCTTCTCATGGCGTCGATGTTCTCAGCCTGCATATGACCTTCAATGGCCGCCTCGGATTCCGGATTCCTTCCCAAAAACATCCGATACGCCCAAACGACTTCGTCTCTTGTGACCGGCATGTTTATGATCCTCTCACTTTTCACCGCATTCAAATGCCCGGCGCCCCGGCAGTCCTACGACACTCGGCCTGGTCTTTTCCGGCACCCAGATAACAAATGATCGGGTCTTTGACAACGTAATTTAGCGCGCAACCCCAAGCAAGAATCCCTGCGCCCGGTGCACAATTTCAACCCGCCGCCCTCTCATAGACACGGATGGTCTGTTCGACGCATCTTTCCCAGGAATGAAGGTGGGCAATGGACAAACCCTCGGTCAAGGCAAAAGAGCGCCAACCTTCGTCAAAGTGTCCTTTGGTGATAAGTTCGGCCAGTTCATCGATGTTGTCAGGATCGGCCAAAAGTGCAGCCCCCCGGGTGAGCTCGGGAAGCGCGGAACGGTTCGAAGTAACAACGGGCGCCCCTGAAGCCATCGCCTCCAGGACGGGAAGGCCGAACCCCTCATAGCTCGACGGATAGACGAACAGCCGTGCGCCGGAATAAAGCAGTGGCAAGTCCGCTTCGGGAACGAAACCCAGCCATCGAAGCCAACCCTGCCGCACGCAACTTTCCAGCTTCTCGTGCAGGCCGTCGTTCAACCAGCCGGCGCCCCCCGCCAGCACCAATGGAAAACGCGATCTCAAATCGCTCGAAATGGACAGATAGGCGCCAAGCAGGTTTTTGATTTTCTTTCGCGGTTCAAGCGTGGAAACACAAAGGGCGTACCCGTTTGGAGTTAAACCGTACTTGCCCATGCAGGCCGAAAGATCCTCGGCCGGCCTGGGCGTGAATTGAGAAGATACCCCCAGCGGCACCGCCGTGATCCTATCGGCCGGCCAGCCCAGGAAATCGATTACCTCGCTCCTGATCGCCTCCGAGTCTGTGATGAGGTGGGCGGCCGTGGCAACCGTTCTGCCAAATTTGAGTTCAAATTCTTTGATTCGCTGGATGGGATGGGTCTCCGGGTACTTGAATACCGACAAATCGTGTACCGTGACCACACCCGTATCGGCGCAGGGAGGCAAAAAATAGTTGGGCCCATGAAAAATCTTTCCACGGCACGCCAGTTGAAGGCGCAGTTCCTTCCACCATCGTGGAGGTGAGATTTTAAACAACGCCCGTCTTGGCCCTCGGCTCGAAGCCTCGCCTTGACCCTGCCGCAGCAAAACGCCGGGGTCGTCTATAAACTCGCCATGCCGAAAGAACTGCACGCTGCCAACCGTTTTTGGAAGCCTTTTCGCCAGCTCCCAGGTATATCGCCCTATGCCGGTCATAGAAGGCTCAA
>DASPQK010000400.1:0-8402 GCA_035624985.1 Syntrophobacteraceae bacterium
GCATCGTGCGGCCGAATCGCGTTCGTTATCTACGGACTGCATGTTCGTCTCGGGTTGCTCTCCACCCCGCCTCACGGCGACGCAGTTACCTTTGACTATCGGGAGCGGACATCTCCCGAGAGAGGATTTGCACCTCTCAGATCGCGCCTGCTCCCAGGCGCACGGACCCCGGCTCAAAAACCCTGCCGGTAGCAAGCGTCAAAAGAAAGTTGACACGATCTTGCGGCCCGTGGGATGTTTTTCTCTGTTTTCCGACATCCGACCCCCGATTAGATACACTTCGGGGGCCGGCTTTCTGTCGTCCGTTACGGGGTGACGAACACGAATGATTGTTACGCGCACTTTTGCAAGCAAGTATGAGGAAATTTTTCGATCTGGCAGGAAGATTAAAAGAAAAAACATCAGGCTAAAGTTTTTTTGGCATCCGCGAAACTTAAGATTAAATGATCCATGCAAAACCGGTGTCGATATTCTCGTTTTGGTTTTCGTGGTTATGTCTCAAACAGTTAATGCCGCCGCACGCAATTCCCCTTAGGCCTCAATTGCAACCCTCTTCAGGTGAGCATAGGGCGGCAGGCTTTTCAGCCCGGGGTCCTCGATGGGAAGACCCACGGCAAAGTGATACAGGCTCTGGTGGCTGTTGCCGTCAAGTCCAAGAAGGTCATGTACGGGGTCATCGAAAAAGCATCCGATCCCCGTACCGCGTATTCCGTGCGCCTCGGGTTCGAGGTAGAGCACCTGGCCGATTATAGCAAGCGTCAAAAGAAAGTTGACACGATCTTACGGCCCGTGGGATGTTTTTCTCTGTTTTCCGACATCCGATTTCTGTCCTCCGTTATAGACCCGTCTCCCAGAAAAGGTGCCGGTATCGGTAAGGCTCCTCTTCAACGATCTCTTTGAAGCCTGCGATCATGCCAAGGGAGAAAACCCCGTAGCCCGCAATCTCCTGATTGCAGCTCACTCGGTATGCGATGTGCCGAAAATCCCCTTTTCGAAGCAGATGAAGGGGTTCTCCTGCTTCCACGCAATCCCGCAGGAAGGCAGGATCGCTCGCCCCCTCACAGCCTCAGCCCTTTCTTCACTTCGAAAATAAAAATAGAACCCGCGATCCAGGCCAGGGACGTTGTGCACAAAAAGAAGAAGGTTAACGCAGGTAGGGCCGAGTTGTACATCGAAAGGGGCGCAGTTATTCCTGGGAATCGTTTTATCGAGCATCGACAGGAACTGCTCTTTTCTTAAGACTCCGTCCTCATCGAATGCGAGTGCGCTTCTCCTCTTTTGGATGATCTGTGCGGCGGAAAGCGGCGAGGGCGGTTAATCATATTTATATAGATCCAAATGACCTGCTTCAGGGTCTTTTTCAAGGAGCAGCAGATCAGCGTGTTCGATTCCCGAGAACGCCCTGAAGGGGTCCGGCTGGTTCTCCCAATCCATATATCCCGGAGATCTCGAGAAACGGTTGAAGTGATGCTTTGTCTGTCCATGGTACAGGGATACGTCCCGGGATTTATGTTCCTCCATGGTCCCCGCTCTTCGTTGAAGGGTATGGATGCGCTTTGAATCTTCCGTAGAGCCCGTTTGGAAACATTATTCTACACTGCCGGAATCGCCAGTCACACACGGTGTGCAAGCCGAAGGACATAATCCCGCTCTTCAGGACCAAACCAGGGAGGACTGCCGGCGAGTGCGTTTTCTGCCATGCGGACAGTGCTCGATGTTGCCGGAATGGCGACCTGGCACCGTGTATCGCTCAAGATCCATTTGAGGAGAGCTTGGGGCCACGTGTTTACTCCGAAAGGTTTCAAGGGGGCCAATTCTTCCATGGATGGCGAACGGCGAACTAGCGCTCCTCCGCCGAAAGGGCGCATGACGACAATTCCAATGTCGAGATCGGCTGCCAGGGGCAAAATCTCCCTTTCCACCTCTCTTTGTTCGACATTGTAGGGAATCTGAATGGCGGCGATCCGGCCCGTCTCCATGACGCGGCGCAGCTCGGCAAATGCGGACCGGAGATAGTGAGTGGCCCCTATCGCCAGAACTTTTCCCTCATCCTGCAATCCTTCGAGCATCGCCAGGTGCTCTTTCCAATTGAGCAGGTTGTGGACCTGATAGAGATCTATCACGTCACCGAAGAAGGAAAGGGAGCGCTTTGCCTGTGCCCATCCTTCTGCTGCCGTTTCGGCCCAGACCTTCGTTGCGATCTGGACCGCATCGCGCCTCTTTTCAACTGCTAGGCCAAGTACACGCTCGGCCTCGCCATACATGGGAGAAGAGTCAAAGAATGTCGCTTCCGCTTCAAGCGCCGTATCCACAACCGATCGGGCGTTCTTTATGGCGGTTTCACCTCGTACATCGAAAGTCTGCCATGTGCCCATGCCTATCGCCCGGACAAACATGCCGGTTTTGCCAAGTCTGCGCTTCTCCAACGGATCACACCTCGTCGAGCAAAAGATGCTTCAGTTCCTCCACGCTCTCGGCAAATGGAATGCCTTCATTCAGGCACAGATCGCGGGACTGAGGATATTTGCCGCTCCCTCGAAAACCGATTACATGGACCTTCGAATACTGCCGGACCGAAACGAGGTTCTCCGGCTTGTCGTCAATGAATGAGATCCCTTCAAGATCGTCAATTTCCCAGCCCTCCGCAAGTTCTCTGATGCACTCAAGCTTCGTTCGGCCGCTGCTGCTGCGAAACTCTCCTCCAAACACCGGGAGCAAGCTCTCAATCCCCTCCTTGAGCACATCGAGAGGAAAACGGGACACGATGGCCATCCTCGTTCCTTTTTTCTTCAGTGTCTCCAGAAGCTCCTCCATGCCCAAAAGGATGTCTCTGTCGGTCCGGTGATCGAGCAGGACCCCTCTATAGTCGAAACACACGCCTTTAAGTTGCGACCGCCCGGACTGCACTTGAGCAGATGTCATGGCGGATTCTCCTCGTGATGCCGACAATCGCCGTTCGCATTGAAATTCACTATACCTGCTCCGGCGGGATATTATCGCGACGGTAAGCGGTGCGGTATCCTATCCCTGCTTTCCTGAGCCTTTCCTCTACACCTGGATTGAAGAAAACAAGCTCTTCGATTTCTATCTCCTCAAGTTCCTTTCCTATGCGGGCAAGTCTTGCCTGGAGGGTTTGGATGTTTCCCGGCGGGGAGAAGCTCACCATGGCTGCGGCATGCGTCGAAGCGCCCGCTCGAACGAGGTTCTCCAGACCTTTCAATTGCAGCCCGAAGCCAATTGGCTCAGCCCCCGTAAGACGGGAAAACTCCTCTTCGTTGGTTCCCTTCAGGCTCACCCTGACGTGGAGATTCTCATGCCTTGCAAGGGCCTTGGCATAATCCTCATCATAGCCGATCAGTATCCCGTTCGTTTCGAGGATGAAGTCGATCTTCTCCGGTATAAGATCAAGGACCCTCAAAAGGTGTTCTTTGCAGAGGGTCGGCTCGCTTCCACTTATCCTTACCTGATCGAAACCCTTCTTCCCAGCTATACCGATGAGCTTGTGCGCGACCTTCTCCGGTGAGTAAAGCTCACCCACCGTGTGAGGCTTCGTTGCGCCCTCGTAGAACCAACAGAATACGCACTGGAGGCAACACCCCACGCAGTCAGCCGTGGCAATGCCGCCATAGAACCTCGCCGCTCTAAAGCGGGCGTATTTCCTTTTTTCGCCCGGAGAGACGATCCTTGCGATCTCAAAAGCCCTTTTCACCGGATCGTACATCAATACCTCACTCGGCGGAGCAATAAGATGAAAATGGTTGAACGCTTTCTTTCACGATAACTCGGCTTCAGCAAGTGATGCAACTACCGCCGCCGCTTTTCTTGAGCTATAATTAAAAAAATTCAAAGGCTCGGGATCGATTACTCATTGAAAATCCGCGCGGTCCGAATGCGGCCGTGCGCCGGCGGGCAGCGAGGAGATGAACGGCATCATTGCGAATTTGAAAATATCCGGACCGGCATTGCGCACATGCTTCAAGCTGCTTTGCAGGTTTGCGGTTCTCCTCACGCTGCTGCCGCCCATCATGCCCCTCGCCCTTCCCCTGGAAAGCGGAGCCGGTGAAGCCATCAAACTGCCTGAGGCGAGTCACGACGGAAAGGTGTCTCTTGAGAAGGCCACACTTGAGAGGCGCTCGGTCAGGGAATTTAAGGATGCTCCTTTGACCCTGGCGGAACTTGCTCAACTCCTGTGGGCCGCCCAGGGGACGACCAGTCCCTCCGGGTTTCGGACGGCGCCCTCCGCCGGGGCGCTCTACCCGCTGGAAATTTTCGTGCTGGCGGGGAAAGTCGACGGGCTTTCCCCGGGAGTCTACCGGTATGGGCCAAAGAACCACGATCTCAGCAGGACGGGCGAAGGCGACAGACGTGCCGATCTCTGTGCGGCGGCCCTCAACCAGGTCCCGATCAGAACGGCCCCTGCGGTGCTCCTCATTTCCGCCGTCTTCAAGCGGACCACAGGTAAATACGGCGACAGGGGCGTCCGATACGTTCACATGGAATCGGGGAATGCCTCTCAGAACATTTCGCTCCAGGCGGTCTCTTTGGGCCTGGGGACAGTGGTGATCGGGGCCTTCAACGACAAGGCGGTCAAAAGCGTCTTGGGCATGGGTGAGGAAGAGCCTCTCCTTATCATGCCCATCGGCAGGCCCTCAGGCTGACGTGGTGGAAAGAGGGCGCGCATCGGCGCAGGGATAACGTCTTTTGAATATCATGGAACGTGAAAACGATTTCTAAACCCCGCAGTGGAGGTATGCCCTGAAACTGCGAACTCTTCTTACCGGAACTTTATTCTTGTAAGTTCTTGCCAGTGTTCTATAATTTTCCGCGTTTTCACATTTAAGGAGCTTTTTCGAGCCGAACCCGGCCCGGAAGCGCAGTTCGCCTTTGACCGGTCTGCTTGCGGCATTGTTCAGATCTGTCGCCTTTATGGAGTTGCTTATGTCGGTTCCTAAAAACGATGTGCAAAGGGCGCCCTCCACCAGCAGGCGGAATTTTCTGCTGGCCCCCGTCATTTTCGGGGCAGGTGCCGTTTTCGGTAAGGTCCTCCCATATCACGAGGCTTCGGCTCAAACGGCCGGAGCGCCACAGGCGCCTCTCAATGAAGCCCCGCCGCCGGTGGCTGCCCCTAAGACCCATTACGGGCCGGGCGGCGTCAGCGAGGCTGTTGCCGAGATCTATCAGAAAGCCCGAGCCGCACTCTATCCGATCTGCCGGGTCTGTCCGCAATGCGACGGCGTGGCCTGCGCCGGCGAGTTTCCAGGTATGGGCGGCATTGGGTCCGGACTATCATTTCAGAATAACTTCAATGACCTGCGTAAGGTCAGACTTAAGATGCGCATTCTAAATGCAGTGGGGCCGATGGACAGAAAACCTGATACATCGACCGTGCTGTTCGGCCGCAAGATTTCCCTCCCCGCCATAGCCGCTCCCATCGGCGGCGTAGGGGTTAATTTCAAACACAAAATGCCCGAAGCGGATTTTTTCGAGGCCATCGTCGGTGGATGCGCTGACGCCGGCACGATGGGCGCCGTAGGCGATGGGATCGATCCGAAAGATACGATGAAACTCTTCGAAAACATCGGTCGCCATCAGGGGCGCGCCATTGCCGGAATTAAACCGCGTCCGCAGGCGAACATTCTCGAACTGATCAAAATGGCTGAAGCCCAGAATGCGGCCATGATAACCGTCGACATCGATTCGGCCGGACGCTACACTAAACTGAATCCTACCTGGGGTACGAAAACCGTGGCCGAATTGAGACAGCTCATCCATTCGACCAGGATCCCCTTCCTGATAAAGGGCATTATGTCCCCCGAAGACGCCGTGCGCGCCGCCGAAGCGGGAGCCGCAGGGATCGTCGTATCCAACCATGGAGGCCGCGTGCTGGATGGTACTCCGGGAACTGCCGCAGTGCTGCCGCTCATCGCAAAGAAGGTGGGGGGTAAGATGACCATACTGGTCGATGGGTGCGTCGGCTATGGCGTCGATGTCCTTAGGTACCTGGCTCTCGGCGCCAACGGCGTCCTGGTGGGACGGCACCTTGTGCGCGCTGCTTTCGGCGGCGGAAGGAAAGGCGTCCAACTGTTCATGGAAACCATGCGCGACGAATTGGAAGCAGCCATGGTAATGGTGGGAGCAGCGAATGTTCGCGCAATAGATTACACCTGCCTGGCTTGATGAGGCCTGCCATGTCTCGATTTCTGACAGAGACCGGAGTGTACTTGACCGTGGCGGTTTTCCTGCTTGGCCTGGCTGCCGCGGTAAGCGCCGGCAATCCTGCGACGCTGCTCTACCGAGGCGCCGGGCAAGGCCCGGTAGTTTTCGATCACCGTCTGCATGCGGCTAAAGGCTATGTCTGCCTGGATTGCCACACCGACTATGCCGGAACCGGCAAACAATTGTTTCAGACACGGAAACAGGGCCTCATTGACAGAGCCGTTCATGACCGCGATGAAAGCTGCTTTGCCTGCCACAACGGCGCTGTCGCTTCCGCCGATTGCAGCACCTGCCACGGCCAGGGCCGATAGAATGCCGAAAGACGAAGAGAACGGAGGAGTGTCGTCCGAGGTGCTCTCGTCACCAAATCATATGTGACCCGAAAAGTTTACATTGAGCGACGCGTGAATTACTCCCGCGTGCTAAGATAAGACTCGTTTCCAAAAAGAGGCAGCAACTGGAGTACGCGCCGCACATGACCGACCTCTGGACCACGGGAGTTATTTTGGGAATTTCCGCAGGAATGTCGCCGGGCCCAATCTTAACCCTTGTCATTACCGAGACGCTTAAACACGGGGTCCGGTCAGGGGTCAAAGTTGCTATGGCCCCTATTGTCACGGACGCGCCGATTATCGTTCTCACCCTTCTTCTTCTGGCAAAGCTCTCCAGGTTCGGGAGCATCCTGGGATGCATTTCAATTGCCGGCGGTCTGTTTCTCCTTTTCATGGCTTACGAGAGCCTGTGGGTAAAGAAGCTTGAACCGGTTAAGGGTCCTGACAGGCCGAAGTCGCTGGTAAAGGGCGTTTTGGCGAATCTTCTGAACCCGAATCCCTACCTGTTCTGGGTTAGTGTGGGCGGTCCGATCATGGCAAAGTCGATGAGTGGAGGTGTGATGGGGCCGCTGCTCTTCATAGGCGGCTTCTATCTCAGCCTTGTCGGCTCCAAGGTATTGCTGGCGGTGCTCGTCGGCCGGTCGCGGGCCGTCCTGGAGAGCAGGGGTTATGAGTATGCCATGCGCTTCCTGGGGCTTGTGTTGATCGGCCTCGCGCTGACCCTTTTTCGGGACGGCTTTAAACTGCTCGGGATCGTGTAGGTCTGGGAGGGAGGTGAAGTTGAAGTAGGTTGCCGGTCTATAACGCCCGTTGCGGCGTACTCGTTGCGCGCCTTGAGCTTTCTCGCCGGTCGGACTCTTTATCTCCGTGAATTCCTTTCACAAGCAAATTTCCAAGCCGGTCTTACTCCCCGCCGCCTCTGGCGATGCCCAGGGGTTCGAGGATTTCCGATATGATGCGAACCCTCGCCCTGTCGGTCCCCAAGGCCTGCGCCTCCCCGTGTAGCCGCCTCAGGGCGGCCGCATGCCGGTACATGTTCCGCTGCCCGGATTCTCGGGCCGCCTCGATCAGGCTCCAGTCGCCGGTCTGCCGGAATCGGAAGAAGGCTTCCCGGATTTGCGGAAAAACCGCCCGCGAGATGGCGCGCTGGAAAGCGACGTAGAACCCGAGGGAGGATTCGACGCGGTTTTGCACGATATGGCCGAGCAGCCCTTCCGAGTGGGTGTCCGCAAGAACGTCTTTCAGCACTCGGGCAAAGATTTCGACCGGGGTGTTCGCATAGGCGGAGACCAGTTCCTGCCAGAGGCCGGTGTCGAAGCCGGTCTCTAACGCTTCCCCGATTTCGTGGTAGACCCAGGTTTCAAGTTCCCGCCCCGCGATCCGCTCCAGTAGGTCTCCGAACCGCGCCGCGTTGAGGCGGACTTCATCCAGACCCACCCCGTACCGGGCAAGACTGAAATCCATGGCTTCCCGGGCAGAGGGGGTCGCCTCAAGAATATGGTCCCACAGGAAAAAGAGCATGCACGACCGCCGGGCGAATATCTGCTCTCCCCGCCGCATTGCCGGGGTCATGAAGATGTCGCGGGCAAGCTCCCGGTTTACTACGTCGATTCTCAGCCCGCCCACCGACCTCGATTCGGCGCATTCAGCCAGGAAAAAAGTTGGTTTCATGCCGATGCCGTAACCCGCCCCGTAGACAAGACCCAGCGGGCGCAGCCGGTCGTTTAGTCCGGCCATGTCATAAGGGTCGAAACGCTCTCCGCCCAGAACAACCGGCTCTATTTCTCCCTCTATGATTTCCTCCCAGTATTGCTCCCTGTCTTCCATCCACCCCATAAGATCGGCCGGTTTGGG
>DASPQK010000401.1:0-15221 GCA_035624985.1 Syntrophobacteraceae bacterium
ACCCAACGATCGACCCTCAATCCCATGTTTCTCGCTGTTGCCGCCATCATCTGCCAATAACCACCCGCCCCACGATATGAAGAGTCTTTCTCGAAACCACTCTCCACCACGACAATGGAGACCATTTCGGCAGGCACGCCCCGACTTTCCAAAATCTCGATCATCAATGGAAGACATGCCTTTGCCTTTTTCATGGCCTCAGAAAAGGTCCTTCGGCCTTCTCCCTTATAGAAGCGGATGTACCTCTCTACTAACGGTTCATGGATGGGTATCTGGATTCCGTTTCTCCATAGCACCGCGGGGGTCCCTTTAAGAGCATCCGGAGGAGCCGGCTCGACGAGCGGCATCGCGGAAATATCGATTTTGGGTGAGTTGCCGGGCAAACAAATTGCCGCCAGCGTCCCCAAACCGTCCGCGCCCTCTGCGCCTGCCTTGGCTGCGGAGAGGAAAATGGAAAGGGAAAGCGCCGATAAAGCAGCGACCATAGCAAAATATCTGCAAAACGCTGCTCTCGACCCCGCCGCATGGTGCCCGTGGAGGCTTGAATCAGGCGCCATACTGGTTTCTCCTCACATTTTTCAAAGAAGCCCCATGACACTCACGATACCCGCAAGAGTGACAGGATGGCAATCCTTCTACCAGGACCGCCCCGAAAAATCAAACCGGGTTATCCCGGATTATTCACGATTAGACGGCATTATCCGGCAAATAACCCGATTAATGAGCCTAAAGTAAGATATCCGAAAATATGGTGCCTGATTCGGACCGAATAGGAGAAGCCTGTGCTGTCTTAGTCTGAACTGAATCGTTTTAGCAAACGTTTTTCGCACAATCGTTTTCTTATGCAGCAAATCTTCATAATGCGTGATTTTTCGCAGTTCCCATACAAGTGCGCGTGATCACAGCGGATTCAAGCCCCGAGACGCCAGCCTCGAAAAGCAAAACAACGGTCAACAGGGAACAGAATCGAGCAAACTAAAATTGAATTATCTTTTCTGTTGACCGCTTACTGTCCACTCTTCACCGCCCGCTGATTTACGTCCGCCGGCAGATTACATAATCGGCTATGTCTTCGAGGGTTTCTTTGACGGGACCTTGCGGGAATATCCGGAGCGCTTCCCTGGCCCTTATGGAATGCGCGCGGGCCAGGCTGTTAGTATATACGATCCCGCCGTTGCGCACCACGAGGTTGCTGATCTCGCTCATTTCTCTTGCGGGAATATGCTCCGAGGTGAAAATCTGCCTCAGCCGAAACCGCTCGGCGGCTTTGGCGTTTTTCAAAGCATAGATTAGCGGCAGGGTAGCCTTGCCTTCCTGCAGGTCGTTTCCGACCGGTTTTCCAAGTTGCTCCGCCTCGCCGGTAAAGTCAAGAGTATCGTCAATTAACTGGAAGGCGATACCCAGGTGATGTCCGTAGGTCTCTAGAGCCCTCTCCTCAGCCGGGCCGCCACCGCCCAATATTGCGCCTGCCTGACAGGCCGCGCTGATAAGCACGGCGGTCTTTCTCGTGATTACCTCGAGATATTCGCTCTCGCTTATTTCAAGGTTATCTGAATTTACCAGTTGGAGAACTTCTCCTTCCGACATCCTGGTCGTAGCGTCGAGCAGCACCTTGAGGATTCGGATGTCCCGGTATCCAACCGCTATCTGTATGGACCTCGTATAGAGAAAATCTCCAACGAGCACCACGGCGGGGTTGCCCCACACAGTGTTTGCCGCCGGCCGGCTTCTTCGAAATTCGGCGTGGTCGACAACGTCGTCATGAAGCAGGGTTGCTGCATGCACGAATTCGAATACAACCGCAAGCGAAGCGTCATCGTTTCCTTTGTACCCGCAAACCTTGGAAGACAGCATCATGAGCAAAGGTCGCAGCCGTTTGCCGCCGCTGCCCATTATATAGCGCGCCACAACCGAAATTAGGGGAATATCGGACTTGAGCAGGCGGCTTATTTCATCTTCGATCCTGGCCAGATCCCCACAGACCTGTGCATGAATCTTCTTTTTGAGGTTTTCAGGACAAGCGGGCATGAGGTTTGGCAGTGCGGAAACATCCACGACTTGAAAATCCGGTTCTTCTATTTGAGCAGCGTCCATAAGGAAATCCATTGCTTAATAATGCTATCTCTCAGACAACTCAACGAGCACCCCGAATGTTGACCGGGGATGGAGGAATGCAATCTTTGCGCCTCCTGCGCCTTTCCGCGGCTTTTCGTCTATCAGCCTGATCCCCTTTGCCTTGAGTTCTTCCAGCGCCTGTTCAATATTGTCCACACGGAGGGCTATATGCTGGATGCCCTGTCCCCTGGCTTCGATGAACTTTGCGACCGGCCCGTCGGGTGAGGTCGACTCGAGAAGCTCGATTTCGCTGTCTCCAACCGGCAAAAAGGCGGTCACAACTTTTTGCTCGGCAACAACCTCGCTTCCCATGTGCAGGATGCCGAGAATATCGGTATAGAGCTTTTTTGCTTCATCGATGCTGTTTACAGCTATGCCTATATGGTCGACCTTGAGGACCCTCACTACGCCTTCCCTGTACAAACGATTGCGTACATAAACATCCCGATCCCCGGCGCACTCGCTCGCTTCGGACTTCTCCTATCGTCTGCGCACGTTATTGCGTATAAAACTGACGATCTCGGCGGTAGGGGTGCCGGGCCCGAAAATGGCCGCCATCCCGGATTCTTTTAAGAAATCATAGTCTTCTTCGGGGATAATGCCGCCTCCTACCAGCAGCACATGATCGAGACCCCTTTGCTTCATAAGTTCGGCAACTCTGGGAAAAAAATAATTATGAACGCCCGACAGGCTGCTTAGGCCGATAACATCGGCGCATTCCTGTTCGGCTGCCGCGACGATCATTTCAGGGGTCTGCCGAAGTCCGGTGTATACCACTTCCATTCCGGCTTCGGCACATATCCTTGTCAGGAGCTTCGCGCCTCGGTCATGTCCGTCCAGACCGGGCTTCGCCATAATCATCTTAATCTTTCTGGCCACGGAATTCCTCTCATTAAAGGCAAACTAGAGATTGGGCAATTAGGAAACCGGCAAACTCCTCATTCTCCCTTCCCCCTCTAGTATACAAACTCCTTGGGCCGGTACTCACCATATAAATCGCGCCACACGTCACAGATTTCGCCGACGGTAGCTTTGGCTTTAACGGCTTCAATAACGCAGGGCATGACATTTTCATCCGTCATGGAAACCCGGCGCAGCTCGTCCAGGGCCGCTTTCCACTTTGCATGGTCTCTTTGGGCGCGGTGCTCTTTCAGCTCGGCAGCCTTCATTTCGCCAACGGCCATGTCCACCTTGAGGAGACCCGTCGGAGAAGGCTCTTCCATGACGTACTTATTTACGCCTACATAGACCCGTTCGCCGGATTCAAGCTCCTTTTGAAACCGGTAAGAACTTTCCAGTATCTCTTTTTGGATATAACCCTGCTCTATTGCAGCCAGAGACCCGCCCATCGCGTCGATCTTTTGGATGTAATCGTCGATCTCCGCCTCGATCCTGTCTGTCATGTTCTCAACATAGTACGAGCCGGCAAGCGGATCAACTGTATCGGCGGCGCCGCTTTCCTCGGCGACGATTTGTTGAGTGCGCAGCGCAATGGTGGCCGCCTGCTGCGTGGGCAGACACAGCGCCTCGTCAAAGGAGTTGGTATGCAGCGACTGGGCCCCGCCAAGGGCCGTGGCATAGGCCTGGAACGCCACTCGAACGATGTTGTTGAGCGGCTGCTGAGCAGTAAGACTGACCCCGCCTGTCTGCACATGGAATCTCAGCATCATCGAGCGTGGGTCCTTGGCCTTGAAACGATCTCTCATGACCTTGGCCCAATACCTGCGACCTGCGCGAAACTTCGCTACTTCCTCGAGCACGTTGGTGAAGGCATTGAAAAAGAAGCTCAGCCGGGGGGCGAAACTGTCCACTTCCATCCCCCGCTCGATACAGGCCTCGGTATAGGCGATACCGTCGGCGATCGTAAAAGCCATCTCCTGGGCAGCCGTGGATCCCGCTTCTCGAATGTGATAGCCGCTTATGCTGATGGGGTTCCACTTCGGAACGTTTTTGCCGCAGAATTCTATCAGGTCTATCGCCAGTCTCATCGACTTGCGGGGCGGATAAATATACTGGCCTCGGCAGATGATTTCCTTCAAGACATCGTTTTGAATGGTGCCGCCGACCTTGTCCCAGGCAACACCCTGCTCCTGGGCGATTACCAGATACATCGAGACCAGCACGATGGCCGGAGCATTCATGGTCATCGAAGTGGTGACTTTGTCCAAAGGAATTTGATCGAACAGGATTCTCATATCTCCGATATGATCGATCGCCACGCCAACCTTTCCGACTTCACCCATTGAAAGAGGATGGTCGGAGTCATAGCCGGCCTGGGTGGGGAGATGAAATGCAACGCTTAGACCCGTCTGTCCCTGCGCCAGCATGTGCCGATAGCGTTCATTGGTGCTCCTGGCGTCTCCAAACCCCGCGTACTGGCGCACTGTCCAGTAGCGGCCGCGGTACATCGTGGGCTGTACGCCCCTGGTGAAAGGAAATTCGCCCGGGTAGCCAAGGTCGCGTTCGTAATCGAGCCCTTTTACATCCAGTGGAGTATAGAGCCTTCCTACCGGAGTACCGGAAATCGTGGTAAAGATGGGCTTTCTTTCCGAAGACCTGGAATGTGCCTGGGCAACAGGTCCCTGTTCCCATTTTTCCTTACCGGCACGAATTTTTTCTAGCGCCTTCTCATCGAACACAAGCTCACCTCCCCAACGCTGAAGTTTCACATTAACTTAACAACCAAACACGCTGTGTAAAGACATGGAAAAGATTGAGGCACATTCTAAAGTGCGTTATGCTATAATTGGTCCGATTGGCTGGTGTATACATTCCTATTTTGCCATCTTTTAGCGCGGAGGCCGCCATGGACGAAGAAACAATGGTTCCACGCAAGCTTGGGATCAATGGCCTTGGCAGAATCGCTAAGCTCTCGATCTGGCACCATGTGGAGAGAAAACACTTCTCGGAGATCGTTGTCAACATAGGCCGGGAAGTTGGGACAAGGCTTGCGGACATAGCAGGTTTTGTCGAGAGGGATTCCACTTATGGAGCTTTGCACACCTTTCTCTATGGATCGAGGGCGGGCAGGGTCATTGAAGAGATAGACGAAAAATCGGGCAGTTTTATGATAAACGGCGTCAAGACAACTTTCTTGCGCAACGCCAGGAATCCGTCCCATATCGACTGGCGCAAACACGGGGTCGATCTTGTCGTGGACGCCACCGGCTCTTTTGTCGATCCTGCCGTTTCCCAGGAAGATCCCAAGGGATCGGTGCGCGGCCACCTGGCTTCAGGGGCAAAGAAGGTTATCGTTTCTGCTCCCTTCAAGATAAAGGAAAAAGGCAGGGAAATGCCTCCCGATGCCGTTACGACCATCATGGGCATAAACGATTCGGATTACGATCCCAAAAAGCACCTGCTCATTTCAAATGCTTCCTGCACGACCACCTGTCTTGCCTACATGGTGAAGCCGCTGCTCGATTATTTCGGGGCCCAGCGCATCCTTTCGGCCGCCATGACCACCGTCCACGCCGCTACCAGTTCTCAATCCGTACTGGACAGGGCGCCCAAAGCCAAGGCCACCGACCTGCGAAAGACCCGTTCCGCTTTCAACAATATTATCCTGACAAGCACCGGGGCAGCCAAAGCGCTCGGACTGGTCATCCCGGAGATGAAAACAATCGGCTTCATAGCTGAATCGGTAAGAATCCCGGTAACGACAGGCTCTCTTGTAATTCTGGCGTTGCTGATTCAGGATGAGAGCATGTCAAACCCGGTTAATCGCGAACTGGTGAACGATATCTACAGAAGAGCGGTATCCCATTTCCCCGAAGGCTACCTCGTCTATTCCGAAGAACAGAATGTATCCTCCGACATTATCGGACTGCCGCGCGCCGCCGCCGTGATCGAAGGCTTCGAAACCCACACGCGCACTTCGGCGGTACGCATCGACGTCGAGCGCCTGACTTCCGCCGTCCAATACCTGGATTCAAGCGGAGCGGAAAGTTCGGCCTCGCTCGATCTGGGAATCTACGCGAAAAAGAAGGCCGAGCTATCCCAGCGGCAACGGTTTATCGAGGTGCCGGTCACCCAGGCGGTAATATATGGCTGGTATGATAACGAACTCGGAAGCTACACGAACATGCTTGGAGACTGCACGGTCAGCATAGCTCGACTTATGGAAAGCAGCGACCGGGTGCCGGTGACAATAAGGACGGGGTAATCAGCGCCTGCTCACAAGTCACTATTCGCCAGTCACTGCCTTTAGGAGGCTGCGTGATAGTTCGTCACTGGATGTCAACGGATCTGGTAACGATCGGAAAAAATGCTTCTATTCAGGAAGCGCTGGCCCTGATGAAACAGGAAGCCGTCCGCCATCTGCCGGTGGTGGATAAGCGGATGAATCTTTTGGGATGGATTACGGACTCGGACTTGAGGGGCGTGCTTATAGCGTCGATGCTCGAAGAACTGACTCTCGAAGACGTTATGATCCGCAAGCCAGTCATAATCCATCCGGAGACGCCGATCGAGGAGGCCGCGCGCATCTTGCTCGACATGCGCATAAGAGGGCTGCCAGTCGTCGAGAATGACACGCTGGTCGGCATATTAACGGTTGCCGACATTCTTTCCGCATTCATAACTTTCTTGGGCCTTCTCAGTGAATCCACGCGAGTGGACATAAAGGTCTCCGGCCCACCCAGCCCCCTTCCGGAGATAACCCAGATCGTAAGGCAGCATGGGGGCGAAATTATCAGCATCTGCCACATCCCCGCCGAGGAAGGTCCCCAATATTCCTACTCCCTGAGGCTCAAAAAAACCGACTTAACGCCCATTATAGCAGACCTCGAAAAGCACGGAATCCAGGTAGTGTCCCAAATCCCCTGGGAAGAAACAAGCCAGGCGTGAAAAGGCAAAGCTTGGTCGGAAAATAGAAAGGAAGAGCCCGGATTGTCGACTTTCTCCTTTTCATTTTTCACACTGAAGATTCACCTTTGGACTTTTCGGTAGTTCGGAAGCGCCAGCAGGCGGGGCGCGAGGCAGGGTCGGGAGGGCAGCGGGTTGGGCGGGCAGGCTGAAGCGGGTTTTCGTTCAAGCCCGCCCCCCTTTGCTGAGCCCGTGTTTCGCGCACGCTATTTGATGTTATGGTGTATCTTGCATCCGCGCACGGTATTTTTCATGAGCATCGTGATGGTCATCGGGCCCACTCCGCCGGGAACCGGCGTAATTGCGCTCGCCCTCTCGGAGGCCACCCCGAATTCCACGTCTCCCTTGAGAATTCGTTTGCCGTCGGCGGCCCTGCCTACTTCGTTGACCCCCACGTCGATCACCACGGCGCCCGGTTTGACCCAGTCGCCCTTGACATATTCCGCGACCCCCGCCGCAACGATCAATATGTCGGCTCTCATGCAGTGCGCCTTGACGTCCTTAGTGCGGGTGTGGCACAGGGTCACCGTAGCGTTGGCCCCCGGCGCCTTCTGAGCAAGCATCATCGTAATCGGTTTGCCCACAATGTTTGACCTTCCGACTACCACGACTTCGGCGCCTTCAATCTTTGTCCCTGAGCGGACAAGCAGTTCCTGGATTCCCGCTGGTGTGCAGGGCAGATAATCGGGCTCCCCTATCATCAGTTTTCCGACGTTTACCGGGTGAAAAGCGTCAACGTCCTTTGACGGGTCGATTGACAGGAGCACGCGGTTTTCGTTCACACCTTTGGGCAAAGGCAACTGCACTAGAATTCCGTCGATCTTGGGGTCCTTGTTATACTTGTCAATGAGCGCAAGCAGGCCTTCCGTGGTAATATCCACCGGCTGATTGTCCTGAACGGAGTAAAAGCCAAGATCGTGAGCCGTAGTCTGCTTAGCCCTGACATAGCTCTGCGATGCGGGGTTCTCGCCGACCAGTATGGTGCACAGTCCCGGCTCGACCCCGTGCTTTTCCTTCAACTGTGCAACCTCGGCCTTGAGCTCGGCCTGAATCTCTTTGGCCACCTCGGCCCCTTTGAGTAGTTTAGCTGGCATACAAAATACCTCCCTTGGTGAAGCAGGCCCCAATTGCTTCAGGGCCTGCTTCTTTTTCAACATCGATTACCAGGTTAGAACAGACCAGATACTTTCCCGGTGTTCACATCGACGTCCACCTTGCGGAACGCCGGGTCCGAAGAGGTCCCCGGCATAAGGCTGATGGCGCCTGCGCACGGGCAGAGGAACTTGGACCCGGAGTAAATGAGAACGTCCCGGATCGGCAGCGTCCAGCCCTTGGGGGTACCCTTGATTGACGGATCATGCGTCAGGCTCAAGTGAGTCTTGACCATCATGGTGGCGTAGTCGTTGTACTTGGGATCGGCCTCCAGCATCTTGGCCTTTTCCTCTGCGTCGGCGGTCCAGGCCACGCCGTCAGCGCCGTAAACCTCTTTGGCCACCATGGCCACGCGGTCTCTGAGCTTCATCGTCAACGGATAGAGGAATTTGAACTCGCCGACATCTTCGCAGGCTTCCACAACCACGTCGGCAAATTCAAGGGCGCCTTCGCCGCCTTTGAGCCAGTGTTCGGACAGGGCAACGCGGGCGCCGGCGGCTTCCGCAATCCTGCGGACCATAGCGATCTCATCCTTGGTGTCCGTATGGAAGGCGTTGATGCAGACGACCGGATTGATCCCCGACTTCCTGATGACGCCGATAAGGTGCACCATATTGGCAGCGCCCTTCTCGAGCAGACCCAGGTTTTCTTTGGTGTACTCAGCGGGAAGAGGCAGACCGGCCACAACTTTGGGCCCTCCGCCATGCATCTTGAGTGCACGAATGGTCGTGGTAAGAATCGATACATGAGGCTTGAGGCCGCTGTACCGGCATTTTACGTTCCAGAACTTCTCGAAACCGATGTCGGCGGCAAAACCGCTCTCCGTCACATGATAGTCGAACAGCTTGAGGCCGACACGGTCGGCGATGATCGAAGACTGGCCGACGGCTATGTTTGCGAAAGGACCGGCGTGAACCATCAATGGCTGGTACTCCGCCGTGCACATAAGGGTCGGGTTGATTGTGTTTCTCATCCAGGCAGCCATGGCATTGCCGACTTCCAGGTCGCCTGTGGTGACAGGTTTTCCGCGCTTGTCGAACGCCACGGTGATTTCATTTAGCCTTTGCTTCAGGTCGGCCAGGTCTTTGACGATCGAAAGAGTAGCCATCAGTTCGGAACTGACGGCAATCCCGAATTTTGACTGCATCATGTAGCCGTCCATCCTGCCGCCCATACCAATGATGATATTGCGCAGGGACTGGGCGCAGAAATCCATGATCCAGCCCATCTCTACGCGGGTCGGGTCGATGTCGAGGCGCCTCATCCGGGTCAGGCGCTGGAGCTGTTCGTCGTTGTAGTTCCTTTCATGCATCATGCGGGAGGTCATCGCCACCATCGCCAGGTTGTGCGCGTTCATGATGTCGTTGATATCTCCCGTAAGACCCATCGAAAACTCGGTCATCGGGATGAGTAGCGAATTACCCCCGCCAGCGGCCGTTCCCTTAATATTCATGGTCGGGCCGCCCGAGGGCTGCCTGATGCACCCGCCGACATTCTTACCCCTTTTGCCGAGGCCCTCCAGCAAACCGCAGAGGGTTGTGCTTTTGCCTTCTCCAAGAGGTGTCGGCGTAATTGCGGTTACTTCGATGTACTTCCCGTCCGGGCGGTCTTTAAGCCGGTTGATGATTTTCAGAAAATCGAGCTTGCAGAGCCTGCCCATGGGGAGGATTTCATCTTTTTTCAGTCCCAGCTTTTCCTGAAACTCCCATGGAGTGGGCATGTTAACTTCCGCAGCTTCAGAAATCTGCCAATCTTTCATCTTTGTCGCATCGTAGGGCATGTCTAATTAACCTCCTTCTCCTTAATGAAGTTCTTCCTTTGCCTCAACGTCCACACTAGCTAAGAATTTGGTTCACCCCCTTGGGTCGATTGGTAGGACCACACCTGTGCCGCTAGCAATTTAGGGTCCCCGAGAGCCTGAAGCGGCAGTCGGAAATCTCAGGGTTTCTTGGTGAGTGGTCAGACTGCGGAGTCAATGCAGTTGCAAATCCACGCAAACAAGGCTTAAGCCGAAGACCGATCACCGCGCAAACTAAATTAGGCGGGCCTGTTTTGTCAAGAAAAAAGTCCAACAGCCGGTCAGCGGGAAGGCCGGAATGCAGTAGTCAATCCGTTCACCGTTCACTCAGGCGCTTCGCGGACCACCCGCTCACTGTTCTGCAAATCTTTTTCCGTTCACCCTTCACCCCTCACTGTTCACTGTTTCTTAGGGTTGCTTTTGCAGTTATAATGAATAACAAGAAAACTTACAGCAAAACCTCCGATCCCAGTTCTTTTTGGACCGGAAAAATACGCCAGGGTGGAGGGAGGAATTACCCATGTGGGACTACACTGAAAAAGTTAAAGATCATTTCCTTAATCCTCGAAACGTCGGAGAAATCGAAAACCCGGACGGGGTTGCCGAAGTGGGATCGATCGCGTGCGGCGATGCGCTCAAGTTCACCTTCAAACTCGACGAAAACGGCAGGATAAAAGAGGCGAAGTTCAAGACATTCGGATGCGCCAGCGCAATAGCTTCGGCCTCTGCACTGACTGAGATGGTAAAAGGAATGACGGTCGAACAGGCCGCGAAGGTCACTAATCAGGACATAGCGAACTTTCTCGGGGGACTGCCCCAGGAAAAGATGCACTGTTCCGTTCTGGGGCGGGAGGCCCTGGAGAGGGCTATCTCGTTTTATAAGGGAACTCCGATCAGGACGGAAGAGGAAAAAATCATTTGCGAGTGCTTCGGGGTTACGCAGAAGGAAATCGAGCGAGCCATCCGCGAGAATCGGCTTTCAACGGTCGAAGAGGTTACCAATTATACCAAAGCCGGAGGGGGCTGCGGCAACTGCCATCCATTGATCCAGGAAATAATCGACGGGGTGCTTTCCAAGCTGAGCGAAGCCCCTCCTCCAAGGCCCAGGCTGTCCAATATCAAGAAGATAAAAATGATAGAGGAAACCTTGGAGCGCGAGATCAGGCCCGCTCTTAAGCATGACGGCGGAGACATCGAACTGGTGGACGTGGTGGGTAATCGCGTGCTCGTTGCAACGCGCGGCGCGTGCGCTTCCTGCCAGGCATCGAACCAGACGATGAAGAATTTCGTCGAGGTGAAACTGCGTGAATTGGTCCTGCCAGAGCTTGTAGTCGAGGAGGTATCGGCGTGAAACCTGTATACATGGATAACAACGCGACGACGCAGGTAGCCCCTGAAGTGTTGGAGGCAATGCTACCCTATTTTCATGAACTCTATGGAAATCCTTCGAGCATGCATTCCTTCGGAGGCCAGGTAATGAAGCGGCTGAGGAAAGCCCGCGAGCAGGTTGCCGCCCTTCTGGGTGCATCCCCCGAGGAAATCATCTTTACGAGCTGCGGCACGGAGAGCGACAATGCAGCTATCCGCTCCGCCATCGCCAGCTACCCGGATAAAAGGCACATTGTGACCAGCAGGGTCGAGCACCCCGCTGTACGCGCTCTTTGCGCCCATTTGGCTACGCAGGGATACCGGGTAACCGAGCTGCCGGTAGATAGTGAAGGGCGCCTCGATTTAGAGCAGTATAAACGAGCGCTGACTGCCGACACTGCTGTCGTAAGCCTGATGTGGGCAAACAATGAAACGGGCGTGATCTTCCCAATAGAGAAGGCAGCCCAAATGGCCCGCGAACGCCATATCCTCTTTCATACCGACGCGGTCCAGGCGGTAGGAAAGATTCCCATCAACCTGGCCGATATGTGCATCGACATGCTCTCGCTCTCCGGCCACAAGCTGCATGCCCCCAAAGGGATTGGAGTCCTCTATCTGCGCAAGGGCACAAAGTTTTCTCCCTTTCTCATAGGGGGTCACCAGGAAAGAGGAAGGCGCGGCGGAACGGAAGCTACGCCGAGCATAATAGGACTGGGCGTCGCCGCTGAGCTTGCCGCCCAAAAAATGGATATTGAAAATACTTACGTCAAAGGCCTGCGAGACAGACTCGAAAATACGATCCTCGAAACAGTCGAGAATACGAAGATAAACGGAGACAGGGAAAATCGGCTCCCCAACACCACCAGCATCAGCTTTGAATTCGTCGAAGGCGAGGGTATCCTGCTAATGATGGACGAGTACGGCATTTGTGCCTCCTCAGGGTCGGCCTGCACCTCCGGATCGCTCCAGCCCTCCCACGTGCTGCGCGCTATGGGCGTCCCCTTTACCATGGCCCACGGATCGATCAGGTTCAGCCTTAGCGTATACAACACCGAGGAGGAAATAGATTTCGTCATCGAGAAATTGCCTCCCATAATAGCTACACTCAGGAGCATGTCGCCATATTGGAAAATGGACGCCGCCCGGGTTTGCTAGTAACAGGGTTGCGGGTTTTTTAAAGGTCTTATACGTCATACAGGTCCGACAGCCCTTTTGCCCTGTAGTTCCGCAGCCCTATTATAACCCTCGCAACCCCCAAAGGGGAAGGAAGAGCATGGAAGACAAACTTTATGTCGATTATTGCAAGAGCGAGATCGAGACGGAGCGCCATTTTCGGGAGGAGATTCCAGGCATTGTCGAAAATCTTGCTGTTTCCTGCACGGATGGAGTGTGCTTTGACCACGTGGGACCCGAACCGATTCCCTCAAAAGAGGCCGTTATGGATATCGTGGAACGGGTAAGAAGGCTGCTCTATCCGGGATATTTCATCAGGGGCCGTCTGGAGAAGTTCAACCTCGCCTACTATTTCGGCCAGGAAGCAACGGCGCTGTTCGAACTCGTGTCTGAACAGATAGCTCTGGCCCTCCGCCACGACTGCATTCGTCACGACCTGCCCTGTGTTCAATGTGAAAAACTGGGCCAGGAAGCGGCAGTCAGTTTCATGAAGGACCTGCCCTCACTGCGGCTAACGCTGGCAACCGACGTGCGCGCCGCCTACCATGGAGACCCTGCCGCCAAAAGTTTCGATGAGATAATCTTCAGCTACCCGGGTCTCTACGCGGTAACAGTCTATAGAATGGCGCACCAACTGTGGGAACAGCACATTCCCCTCATTCCCCGCATCATTACCGAATATGCCCACAGCATCACCGGAATCGACATACACCCCGGCTCGCATATCGGTGAGAGCTTTTTCATCGATCACGGGACCGGGGTCGTTATAGGAGAGACAACCGAGATCGGGGACCGAGTGCGACTTTACCAGGGCGTGACCCTGGGGGCGCTTTCACTTCCGCGCGACGCCGGCGAGCTGTTGAGGAATAAAAAACGGCACCCGACCATCCAGGACGATGTCATCATATATTCAGGCGCCACGATCCTCGGCGGAAATACCGTCATCGGGGCTAGATCGGTGATCGGAGGCAACGTCTGGCTGACGGAATCCGTTCCACCCGACACCCGCGTGATTCTCAAAAAGCCCGAGCTGATCTACACAGGTCCGCAGAGACAGGTTTGACCTTATAAGTCCCGTTATATCGATCAAGTATATCTTAATGTGACAGGGAAGCGGATTTTTGTTTGCTGCGAAAGTTTCCCCATGAAGCTGGAAATCCTTAAGTATTTGATATGCCCGGCTTGCCTGCCTGAAGAAAACCCTCTCCATCCGGAACATTGTCAACGCTCCGGCGAGGAAATAAGCGAGGGCGCTCTGCAGTGCAGCCGATGCGGGCAGGCATACCCGATAAAAAGAGGGGTCGCCCGCCTGGTAACGGGCATCGGGGGCCGGATGTCAGACCCGGCTGAGATCCTCGGAAATCCGACATCCGATATCCGACACCCGATATCCGATACCAGCTCCCCGGCCTCCGTCTACGAGTCGCCTGAGGTCCTGTCAGCCTACCTGTGGAGCCATTACGCCGATCTCTTCGAAGACCCCGACGCAAACCGGGCTTACTCCGAATGGGCCGCTCTGATATCGCCGTCCGCCGGGGCGGTCCTTGACGCCGGATGCGCAGTGGGTAGATTTTGTTTCGAAATGTCGTGCAAGTATGACCTCGCGATAGGGGTGGATCTTTCCGAGAATTTTGTACACACGGCCAGGCGGCTCATGGAGGAGCGCACACTGAGCTTCCGGTTAAAAGAAGAAGGCTGCATCCGCTCGGAAAGGACTTTCCTTCTGCCTGACAGGTGGGACTCGAAAAAAGTCGAATTCATAGTGGCCGACGCCAACGCCCTACCCTTTCGCTCAGAATCCTTTGCCTGTGTGGCTTCTCTGAACTTGATCGACAAAATCGCCCGTCCTCTCGAACACCTGTGCGAGGCACAACGCTCGGCCCGCCTCAGCAACGCCCAGTTGCTCATATCCGACCCGTTTTCATGGTCCGAGACGGCCTGCAACCCCGACAGGTGGCTTGGGGGCGCTCCAGGCGGCAGATTCGCCGGGTTTGGTATAGACAATCTCGCGGGGCTGCTTTCCGGGCAGATTGATCTCCAATGCCCAGGTAAGAGGGGTCAGCCGCCCTCCGATTCCCCTACCCTCTCCAGCGGGCGGAAGGCCGGCGCCGGGGATCGCTCTTCCGAATGGAAAATCGCCCGCACCGGATCGGTTTGGTGGAAAATCCGCAATCACAGGAATCACTTCGAGCTTATCCGAAGCCTGTTCGTAAAGGCGGAGCGCTAAAGAAGGCAAAAGGAAAAAGGCAAAAGGAAAAAATCCGCAAACCGCCGCCATCGTCTTTTTTACCTTTGCCTTTTCACTTTTATTTCTTACTTCTCCAAAGGAGCTCATTTGATGCTTGACCTTGATTTTGTCGCAGGCATTGCAAGACAGGCCGGCAAGGCCATCATGGAAGTCTACGGCACGGATTTCGACGTGAACCGTAAAGACGACAAGTCCCCGCTAACGCTCGCGGATGTGCGTTCACACAGGATAATTGCCGATTCTCTCCGGGCCCGCTATCCTGATATCCCCGTTCTTTCCGAAGAGGGAAAAGAGGTCGCCTTTGAGATCAGGCGAAACTGGGACCGGTTCTGGCTCGTCGATCCGCTTGACGGAACCAAGGAGTTCATCAAACGAAACGGCGAATTCACCGTCAATATTGCCTTGGTGGAACATCACACGCCCATCCTTGGAATAATCCATATCCCGGTGAGCGGCCGGCTCTTTGTGGGAAGCATGCGCGAAGGCTGCTGGGAGATATCG
>DASPQK010000402.1:0-7782 GCA_035624985.1 Syntrophobacteraceae bacterium
TCGTTGGGAATATCGGGTCGCGTCACCGCTTCTCGTATGGCGCTTTAGGCGACCACGTGAACCTCGGTTCGCGGCTCGAAGGCCTCAACAAAATGTACGGGACCGAGATCCTGATTGGGGAAAACACTGCCAGACTGGTCCGAGAAACCTTCGTGCTCAGGGAAATCGACATGGTGCAGGTTAAAGGAAGAAAACAACCTGTGCGCATCTATGAATTGCTGGACAAGGTGGGGATAAAATTTCCGGGGGAAAAAGAACAACTGCTTCTCTTATATGCCGCCGGACTGGAAGCCTACCGTCGGCAGGCCTGGACGGAGGCCCTGGAGCATTTTCAAGAATGCTATCGCATCTTGCCCGAAGATAGACCTTCCAAAGTAATGGCTGACCGCTGCCGTATTTACCTCAAGTCGCCGCCGACCCAGGACTGGGATGGGGTCTTCGAGCATAAGAGTAAATAAAGATCAGTTCATTTGGTGTATCTTTGTTTGTGGAAGCGCTGTAGTATGGTGACGGGACAATACGCGAAGCGATCTGTTTTCTTTCAGGTATCGGATAGATAATGAGAATCAATTTTCTGGCAGTTGGATCCATTCCGGATAATATGGATATTTCCCTTATTAGGGTTGATGCAGGTCTGGTGACTTCAGTAATGAGTATATCTGAAGAACAAAAATCAGCAATGAAAAACCTGATGGCCCATCCGGCGAACCACAGGAACTTACTTGGAGTCCATACTGATGTGATCATCGACAGCATCCTGGACCTATAACGGACGACAGAAAGCCGGCCCCCGAAGTGTATCTAATCGGGGGTCGGATGTCGGAAAACAGAGAAAAACATCCCACGGGCCGTAAGATCGTGTCAACTTTCTTTTGACACTTGCTATAATAGAAAGTGGCGTCATAACCGGACGCAAAAAACCCTGCATAGCGACAAGGTAGTTACAAGCTACTGCATGAGGACAAAAAGACTCTATGATTTTGTCCATTTCAATCCGATGTTTGAGTTTAGGCCCATCGAGTATGTATGCGACCCGTTCATCATCGCAAGGAATAACCGCTTCGTGTCCATAACCCAGGCATTCACGATCGATCTGACCGGGCAGGTCTGTACGGACCAACTCGGGGGGAAATTCTATGGCGGTGTGTCGACTCAGCCTGATTTTCTGCATGGCGCCGTGCGCTCACCCGGTGGGAAGCCCATCATCTGCCTGCGTTCCACAAGCGAGGATGGCGATCAGGGCAAGCTGTACGTAATAAAGACGGGTTTTTCTAGTGTTTAAGGTTAGTTATGAAGGGTCTGCCCTGTATTATCAGATTCATACCGGCAGACTCCTCGATCCATTTCTTACAAATAAGGGCCTTACGGCTCCTCCAGCCGTGTCATGGCCGTGACTGCCATGCATTGCGTCGAAAGCATCCTGATTTTCAAACTCAACGATAGCTGCGCAGTTGCCTTCCTTTACCGGCTTATAAAGTCCTTGTGATTCCTTTTTGACGACCAACTTTCATTTCATCAGGCAAGACCAAGCGCCGTTTTCATCGCTTCGATCCCAGTCCTTTCGATAAAGCGGGCTGTCCTTTCCCGTTTTTTTCCGTTTGCCTGGTAATATTCCAAAGATTTCTTCGCAAGTTCCAAGACCTGCTCAGTGGTCAAATCCTGCGCCAACACGTCGCCGATTCTCGGGCGGCCTCCTGAGTTGCCGCCGAAAATAAAGGTCCAGCCATTCTTCCTGCCCTGCACTCCGATATCCCTGACGAAGCTCTCTCCGCAGGTCATGGGGCATCCGGAAACGCCTATTTTGACTTTAGCGGGCAAGTCCCCCCCGATGGAAAGCTTCTCCAACCGGATACCAAGTCCGAGGGAGTCCTGAACCGCCAGTGTGCAGGCAGCCGTTCCCGGACAAGCCTGCACATAATGAACGCAAAGTCCGGCGGCTTTTCCCGGCTCCATAGAAAGCTCTCCCCAGATCTTTTCTACATCTTCTCCTTTTATCCCGACCAGGGCAATCCTTTGGCCGGAAACTATTTTTACGACGGGTATCCCATACTTTTTTATAACCAGGCTGAATTTGTCCAAATTCTCCGTTGTGAGAAGACCTACGGGCACTCGTGGAACAATGGCGTAGGTTTCTTTGTCGCGCTGCAAAATGGCTCCTCTGGGTTCGATATCCATTTCAATTCCTTTCAGGCACATGGATTTGAGTGACACTCACCTGCTATTTATCAGTCCCCCGCAAAAGACTCAAACATTTAAGAAACGGGGTCGATTCGTGCGGAGTTTTTTGCATCCTTTCCCCGGCCGGCCGTTCAACTTTGGCCGACCGGGAAATCCTTTTACCGGAAAGATATAGACATCTCAAGGAGTCCAAGTCAAGATTCCACCGCCTCCCCTTCCCACGCGGTGGAGGCCATGAAGCTGCTTTTGAATTTGCGAAATTAAGTTTACAAATATTCACCATTTTTCTAAAAGATAATTTTGGGTCTGATAAGGTATTGACGGAAGTCCCAGGGATTATTATATGTGAATTACAATTCACATTATGGAGGTTCCATGAGCATTGAACGGATTTCAACGCAAACAAGGCGAGAACAAATCACGGAAACGGCTCTGAACGTGATCGCCAACCAGGGTGTCGGTTCCTTGAGCATGGCAGTTCTGGCTCGCCGGATCGGCCTGGTCCCATCGGCCATTTACCGGCACTTCGACAGCAAGGATAAGGTGCTGGACTCTGTGGTCGACCTGCTTCAAAAGAAGCTTCTCGGCAACGTCGCCATTGTGCGAAAAGAAGGAACCGACCACCTCAATCAACTGAAAAGGCTGCTTGCGCTGCATGTGCGCCTGATCCTTGAACACCAGGCTCTACCCAGGTTGATTTTCTCGGGTGACATTTACTATGGGCAGCCCGAGCGAAGAAAGAAGATTTTCAAAATAGTGGAGAAATATCTGCATGAGGTTGCCTCAATCATTCGAGAAGGCCAGAGGCAAGGGCGCATAAATCCGGACCTTGACCCGGACATGCTGTCGGTTGTCTTCCTTGGGTTGATCCAACCCGCCGCCATTCTCTGGCACCTGAGCGATGGCAAGTTCGATGCAGGTAAACAGGTCGAGAAGGCGTGGCCCTTTTTCCATGATGCGGTAAAAGCGAGGAAGCAGACGGAGACACTTACCTGAAGGGAGAAAACTCATGAAAAAAATCAATCTCTATGAGGCTAACGGGTTTGGGGAAAAGACTTTCAAGAATTTCCTGGTTCACGATTCCCCCAATTTTAAGATTATCAACTTCAACTTCAGGGCCGGCCAGGAATTGCCGTTGCATTCACACGACATAGACGGCGAGGTAAGCCTTGCCGTGCTGGAGGGGGAGGGCGAGTTTCTGGGGAAGGATGGAGAGACCCTGCCCGCTCGGGCCGGCGACGTAATGATCTCCCAGATCAGTGAACCACATGGACTGAGGGCCAAGACGGACCTTCGGCTCCTGGTGACAATAGCCCCACCGATCTAAACGGACGCAAAAAAGGGTCAATCAGGAGCAACAAGGAGGATTATTCAATGGGACGCAGAGTCGTATTGGACAAGGAATGTTGTGTGGGCTGCGGCACTTGTGCAGAGCTGTGCCCCGATGTATTCGAGATGGACGACGAGTCCGAAAAGGCACATGTGATTCTACCTGAGGGTGGAAGCGAAGAATGCATCGAGGACGCTGTCAACTCGTGCCCTGAGAGTTGTATCTCGTGGGAATAGCGGCCCTTATCGATCCGACCGGTAACCATAGAATAGCGGGGGAGGGCTGTTGCTTACCTTCACCCGCCCTTCTCCGCTATCCTTTCGTCGGCTCCATATCGGGAACCGGAGGCTTCCATTCATCCAGATAGGTCAAAATTGCCGCGATCACTATTGGGATGACACCAAATAAAATAAAGACAGCATCACCCGGGAGACGAGCCCATTCAATCAACTTCACAAACTGCTGGTTCAAATAGTCCAGCCCTCGCGCATGCCAGTATCCGTGGGCCAATACGTCACGGAATTGCAGTATGCCTCCCGGGAAAAGATTACCCGCGACCATAAGCGCCAAACCGGCGTTCAGGCCCCAGAAGGATACGCGTATGTATTTTTGGGTGCGCGCCCATTGAGTGTCCGTGGACACTTGTCGAAAAGCCAAAACCATCAACGCAATCGCCTCCATGCCGAACGCGCCCATGAGCGCCATGTGGCCGTGGTTGGGCGTAAGCACCGTGCCTACTTCAAAATAGCTTACAATAGGCAGATTGATGAGAAACCCGAAGATGCCTGCTCCGACGAAATTCCAGAAGCCTACCGCCATCAGAAAATAGAACGTCCATTTATGCGGGATGGCGATGGACTTTCCACAAATATCGCACCTGCCTTTGGTCAGTTTGATAAAATCCCAGGCATCCAGTGTAAGAAGAGTCAGGGGGACAACTTCCATCGCCGAAAATATGGCGGAAAGCGCAAGGTTGACATTGGACTGGCCGGTCCAATACCAGTGATGCCCGGTACCGATAATGCCCGCGCCCAAAAAAAGGATGGCGTCGAGGTAAATGACCCGCGCCGCAGTCAGGCGGGAGACCACGCCCATCCTGTAAAAGATGACGGCTACCATTGTCGTCACAAAAAGTTCGAAGAAGCCCTCGACCCACAGATGGATGATCCAGAAGCGCCAGTTGTCAACGATGGAATACTCCGTGGTGCTGGCGAAAAAGAAGGCCGGCAGGTAGAACAGGGGAATCGAAAGTGCCGAAAGCATGAAAAGCCACGACATTTCCCTACGTTCAGGGTCGCGCAGAGCCGGCGCAACCCCTCGAAGGAGCAGAACAGTCCACAGCACCAGCCCTACAGCTAGCATGATTTGCCAGCCGCGGCCGAGGTCGAGGTATTCCCACCCCTGATGTCCGAACCAGAACCAGAGGTTGCCGAGGAGCTGATTGATACCCAGGAATTCACCCAGAAGACTCCCCGCCACAACCACCGCCAACGCCCAGAACAGAAGGTTGATTCCCCACACCTGTCCCTTGGGATCGGACTCTCCCAGGGCCCTGGCCAGCAGCAAACCACCCGCCACATAGGCTGTCGCAATCCAGAAAATAGCCAACTGCAGGTGCCAGGTTCGCAGAATATTGCTCGGAAATATCTCCGTGAGATCGATTCCATAGAAGCTCCCAGGTTCCGCCCTGAAGTGCGCGGTAGCTCCGCCCACCAAAACCTGGGCCAAAAAAAGGAGGGAAACTATGAGGAAGAACTTGATAGTCGCCCTCTGACCGTCACTTGCCTTACCGGGCAGCATATGCGGATGGACATGGGGGCTTGCTCCCTTCCAACCAAGGTAATCAAATTTGCCAAAAGCAAACAATACCAATGCCGTGCCAACCATGAGAGCTATAAGGCTGACGGCGCTCCAAAGAACGGCATCGCCTGGAGGGGTGTTGCCCACCAGAGGGTCGTATGGAAAATTGTTCGTGTAGGTTCGAGACTCGCCGGGGCGATTGGCAACCGAGGCCCAGGCAGCCCAGGCAAAAAATGCCGTCAACTGCTGTAGTTCTCCAGGGTCGCTAATATATTTGGGCTTTAAACCGCCGTTTACGGCCGGCTCCAAAAAGTGGTCGGTCCATTTCTTTATCTGTTTCCGGTAGGAAGCCGCTTCAGGTTCCGTGAAAAGCAGCGTGTTGTCTGCGGGGTTATAGCGGTTCTTTTTCAGCAGGAGCCGGACTTCCTCATCGACGATTGCCCGTTCACCTTGCGACAATTGGTCAAAACTCCGGCCGAAGAGTTGTTGCCCCAGAAATTCGGCGGCGTCAACGCCGAGCGTATGCAGGTATGAAGCGGAAAAATCAGGCCCGAGATAGGCCCCGTGTCCCCAGATGGTGCCGTTTTCCATAAGCCCATACTTGAGAAACACTTCTTGACCTGCCAGGATGTCATTTCCGGTCAGCAGCGTCTCGCCGCTGGGGGTAAGAATCCTGTCGGGAATCGGGGGCGCGTCACGATAGGCAAGGATTGCCACAAGAATCAGGATTGCAAATCCTATCAGAACCGTGACAACGACTGCTCTCCTCCACCATGGCGATAATTGTTCCACGAGGTTTTCTTCAGATGTCATCTTCTCCCCCCTGAGGCAATCAACTACTCCAAAGTAAACTCTGTTTGCTTACGGCTGCCAAATTACGCGAATCCGGGATAAAAAGTTTCCTGATATGAGCGGGGATTCTATTTTTTTGCTCGAATGGCATTCTCCAGGACCCAATGTGATTGCACTATTTTAAGATCGGCTCTGCAAAATGAAATACCGTGGCGGAGAAAGATTCAACGTGCAAGGCATCATCCAGCAATCGCCGGAAAATCCCCAGGGACCGAAGTAGACAATAAATTCGGTTCTCCACATATGAAATTTTGTTAAGTTTAGGCAGGAGCGGGGCCTTCAGGCTTTGCTCAGGTCGAGCTTATCATTGCGGGTATGGAACGGGTTGAATCGAATCCCCGCCAAAATCGAGATTTGGCAGTGAGCGAGCGGCAGGCATTGCGACCGGCCTGAAAAGGGTTTTCTTGCAGTAAATTATTCCCCTCCCCCCGGCCTGCACACGGCCAAAGAGAGGGGAACCCGGTTTCGGAAGGCTGACTCGGTTAATACGAAATCACGCCTTCGAAGCTTCCGGTAAGGCCTGCGACGGCACTATCATATATGACGCCGCTGATACCGAATGCCGGTTTTGATTGTCCATGGTGACAACTCAGAGGAGAATTCGGCACCCTGTAGTTCTCCTGGCCTGTGGCCTTCAGCAGAAGAGTCCCGCCGTCGGTTCCCGAGATGTGAAAAATGAACGTATCCTCAGGGCCCTGGAGAGCTGAAACATAGACTGTTATTGGAGATGAAATAGTAAGGTTTGTGGCAGTGATAGCAGGAAGCGTGATCGTCCCTGTCCAAATGTTATTTGGCTGGTTAGATGTATTTGGGTTCGGCACCGGCGCCTTGGAAAGCACGAGTTCGACACCGGTAATCTGTGTCACAGCGCCGGCGGCATCGTCTGCAACAAGCCACACATAGCCCGTGCACGGGGTACCCGATGTGCATTGCTCAACTGGTGGGCTTGCATAGGCTAGACCTGTGACAAAAACCATCAGAAACACAATCGTAATCCGGACAAACAATTTCGACATTTTGAACCTCCTCATTTGTTGTCGATTGAAGTTTGACTCTTCAGCAGTGAGGCTGCAAATCATCCAACCCGGGCTGCTCTTCTCTCCTGACTATTCCCAGGTTTAGGCAAGATGCATGCCACTGGCTTGCGGCCTTTTTGGGGAAGATTCTTGCGGCATCTTTCCCTCGACAGGACCTTTTCTTTTAAGGCCTAAATCCTGTTCGCCGTCTCAGCCGGCCGGGTTTGGAAATCCGCGGCCCCGCGAATAGGCGGCATTATTTAAAGAATTGCCGTAGTTGCCTTCGGGAGGGCGTACAGCGCTACGCTCCCCCTCCCCTACATACCGACGGGGTTCATCCCCATAAGCGCTCAAATAAAAATGAGGCTCTGCAAGGAAAAGGGACGACATTCCCGCGAAGGCGGGAATCCAGATTTTTGTTTTTTTCTGCAAAATCAATAAGTAATGCACTGGACCCCGGCTTCCGAGACTGGGTCATAATTAAAACGGGTTTCAAGAATTCCCACTCAGAGGTGCAAAATCGGGTCAAATAGTGCAATATGCCAGCGGATCAGCGCCCAAAATGAACGCTATCGCCACTTTCGACCCAAAAAATTTGCCAGTTTT
>DASPQK010000403.1:0-3117 GCA_035624985.1 Syntrophobacteraceae bacterium
CTTTCGTCCATCGACATTTCCCTTACGGTTGTCTGAGAAAGGAGAACAGAGGACGGATATCATGCCGGTCCTGTGTTCTCCGTCTTTCCGCCTTCCACCCTCCGTCTATTTGCCTCCCGCCCCCCGGCTGTCTGTCCTCCGCGCCCCCCAGCCTCAGCAGGCGGCCTCAGTATCCTCTTTGGCCTGTATGCGCGCCTGTCGCCGAAGTTTGGCCTCGCAATTGCGCCGTATGTCTTCCTCGGTTTCCAGGATGAGAGGCGGCACCGGCGCGGGACGACCGTTTGCGCCCAGGGAGACGAAAGTCAGGTGTGCCGAGGCGGTCCACCGCACTTCACCCGTTCGAGGGTTCTCAGCTTCCACCCGGACTCCTACCTCCATCGAAGTGCTGCCGACAAAGTTAAGGCTGGCTTTAAGGATAACGAGGTCCCCGATGGAAACGGGCTGATGAAAATCGAGCCTTTCTATCGAAGCAGTCACCACGTTGCCGCGGCAATGGCGGCCTGCCACAACGCCCCCCGCCGTGTCAATGAGCTTCATTATGACACCGCCGTGAACGTTACCGAAAGGATTGGCGTCCTCGGGATTCATCACCTGCGCCATGGTGATCCTGGTCTCTGCAACGCTCTTCGCTTTCATTTCCATAGCTCACAGGACCTCATCCGTTGAAGTTCGAAAACGAACGGTAAGCACCGAGCAGGCGGCCCTTCTGACCACCCTGTCGGCAGTGCTTCCGAAAATAACGTGAGCAATGCCCGTCAACCCGTGAGATCCCATGACAAGAAGGTCTATACCGCTTTCCTCAACGACCTTGAGTATCTCCGTTGCGGCATAGCCGGACCGTATATTCACTTTATAGGGGACCTGTTCGGGAATGTTTTCCACATACTTTTCCTGAATCGATCTCGTGGCCGCATCCGTAATTTCGTCAATAAACTTGGGATCGTATTCGACAGGCATATAGGCGGCGTGCACAGGCGGGGAGAGTGAAAAGCTTACCGTCACGTGTATAAGCTCGATAGGCGCCTGGAACGTGACTGCAAGGTCTTTTGCCACGACGAACGCCTGATCGGCGTTCTCAGAAAAATCAGTACAAAAGCCGATCTTCTTGAAAAGTTTTGATCCCATGACCGAATCCTTTCATTGATCCGCTAGATGCCAACGACCCATACAGCCGACCCGCGAGCCGATTTGATTACCGAGGTCGATACGCTGCCAAGCAACAATTCCTTCACCATGCTCGGATGCCTGCGGCCGAGCACCACGGTCGAACACACATGTTCAGCGGCTTTGGCCAGGATGATTTCGGCCATATCACCGGATTCAATGACAAACAACGACGATACCGAATCGGGCCGGAAGCCTGCGAGCACCAGTCTTTCCCTGGCCTCGGTAAAGCAGTTCGTCATCATTTTCTCATCCTCCTCTTTCCAGAAATACCCCGCAAGGTCCGGCCTCGCCATATGCAAATGTTCTATCCTCTGCACCTCCTCCATTCTCAATTTATCGGGAGAGGCCGTCTTGAGGATATGTAAGAACTTGAACTCGCAGTCTTTAGCCCCGTTGAGGACCCGCGCCACGTAATCGACAATTTTCAGGCTGTCCGGCTGACAATCCAGCGCGATAAGGAAGCGTTCCATGGATTACCTTTCAGATTTCTTTGAAGATTTTTGCCAGAGACTCCCCGGAAACATGAAGTTTCCATTCGTTTTGCCATCCGAAAGGGGTCTCGAAAACCTCAAAGCCGGCTCTTTCCAGCCGGGCCGTGACTTCTGCCCGGATCTCAGCCGCGCTCTCCGCCGAAGCCTTGCTGTGAGAAAGATGATTAAATGAGTGCAAAACGATCGTTTTGGTATCGAATTTTCCCGCCAGCCATTTGGCGTTCTTGACCCATTTGACGATCACACTGCTGCGACGCGCCGCATCCTCAGTTTCCGCGTGGTAGAAGATCACCGCAGCTTTATGGAAGGTTTGCTCCGTTACCTGCTGCGAGGCTTCCGGCACGGCCTTTTGCCATGGCCTTACCCAAAATTCCGGCGAATAGAACATCAGCAGCTTCACTCGCCTAACCTTTGTGAAATAAGACTTAAAGCACAAATGCGGATAAACTTCCCTGGAACAGCTAAAATCAGAGGCTTCGTGCCGGGAAGGGAAGTACAATTTCGATCTGGCTACAAAGCCGTCTTTAAAGTAGAATTATACATTGTGAATTGCCGGATGTTAAACGACTTGTTTTCGAGGGCTTAATGCCGACGATAAGGCGCTACGAATAACCTCTGCATTTTACCTTCGGACGAGGAAGGTCAAAGATATGCCTGCCGATATTCGTGCAAAGCTAAAAGCTTTTAACAGCAGCCTGGACGATAAGCCGTTGGAACCCGACGACCGCTGCTACGTGCCGTACCTCGCCGAGATGGTCGAATCTCGCGATTCCCTCAGCGATCCCATCGAGGAGCTGTTCACCAGGATTAGCTGGAGCGACGCTGCAACGGTAAATCTTGTGTCGGGGCAACGCGGCAGCGGCAAGAGCACGGAGTTTCGCCGGCTGCGAAAGCTGCTTGCGGATGCCGGTTGCGTAGTCTTTCTGTGCGATATGCATGATTATTTGAACATGACCACACCGGTGGAAATCACGGATTTCTTCATATCCATAATGGGGGCCCTCAGCGAGGAGTTTGAAAAAAAATTCGGTTTGGATGCGACTCGTGAGGGGTTTTGGGAACGCATTGTCAACTTCCTCAAAACCGAAGTTCGAGTCAAGGAACTCTCCCTCGAAGCCGGGGGTCTGGGGGCGAAAGCGGGAATCAAGGCCTCCCTGAAAAATGATCCCTCTTTTAAGACCCGGCTTCAGGAACAACTGCGCGGTCACGTAGCCAGGCTCGTTTCAGAAGCACATGGATTTGCAGTCGAGGTGGTGAAGAAAATTAGAGACGAAACCTGTGATCCCGACAAAAAGGTCGTCTATCTGATCGACTCCGTCGAACATATTCGCGGCGTCGGCGCAGACGCCGAAGGGGTCTACAAAAGCGTAGAGAACCTTTTTTCGGCCCATGCGGAGAGTCTTCACTTCCCACTGCTGCACGTCGTCTACACCATCCCGCCTTACCTGACGCCTCTGGC
>DASPQK010000404.1:0-10343 GCA_035624985.1 Syntrophobacteraceae bacterium
TCACGTGGTCGCCCAAAGCGCCGTACGACAATCGGTAACGCGACCCTATATTTCCAACCAGCATAGGACCGGAGTTGATGCCCGTGCGGGCTCGCAAGGCCGGCCGGCCCATCTCGAGCCACTCGGTTCTCAACTGCCGGCGCCGCTCCCTCATAGCAATCGCTGCGGCACAGGCGAGCTTCGCATGATCGGCCTGCTCGAGCGGCGCACCGAAAATCGCCATCAGCTCGTCTCCCACATATTCCTTCAGCATACCGCTGTGGGCGAAAACCTCCTCGGTCATCTCATTGTAGTAGTCACTCAGAATGCTGATCATCTGGTTTGGCGAGTACCGCTCGGAGTGGGAGGTAAATCCTTCGAGATCGCTGAAAAGTACGGTCAGCTCCTTTTCGTCACCTCCCAGCTTGAGCCGATCGGGATTCTTCAGCATCTCTTCTATTACAACCTGGGATACATAGTGTTTGAAGGTCGATTTTATCTTTTTTCGCTCCCGTTCCTCGGTAACGTAATGATAGACCGTTATACCCACATAAGTGGTCGAGAGAGCCAGCAAAGGGTAGACTACATTTAGCCACAGCCGGTAATTGACAAACAGGAACCTGGTCGTCATCAGGTGAGCTACGAACAGGACGACGGCAAAGATCAGACCCCCGACGGCTCTCAGGCGCGGCAGCGCGAGAGCCGGAAGAAGACCCATGAGGACAATTGCAAAAAGGTCATATATCCTGGACCAGTTGGGCTTTGACATGAATTTTTGATCCAGAATGTTTTCTATTACGTTCGCGTGGATCTCGACTCCCGGAAACTGGGTGCTTACAGGCGTGCTTCTCATATCGAAAGTCCCCATTGCCGTGGCGCCCACCAGCACAATCTTGTTTTCAAAGGTCCCCTTTGGAATTTTGCCCCTCAGTATGTCGCTTATCGAATAGTGAGGAAATGTTCTGGGCGGGCCCAGGTAATTTATGAGAAGCTGCCCGTTTTCATCGGTCGGTATGAAACGGTTGCCCATCCGGATCCCTTCGACACCCTCGCGAGCAACTTTGACCACCATTTGCGGCCTGTCCAGGAAATCCCACGCACACAAGAGCGATAGGGCGGGAAAACTATCGCAGCCGCACTGGATAATCAGCGGCACCCATCGGAGGACCCCGTCGACATCGTCTATTGCGTTGTAATGACCCGAAGATCCTGCGACATCGGTCAGCATTTCAAGGTTGGATTCCGGCGCGTAAGCTTTTTGAAAGGGAGCGGAAACAGCGCCTTTTTCATACATGACAATCGCGTATTTCGACTTCCTTAAGCGCTTCAACTGCTCGTCGATTCTTGCCTGGTCGATCCGGTAGCCAAGATCGGCCTCGGTCCTGTGGAAAAAATATCCGAGCACCACTCTGGCCGAAGAATTCTTCATGGAATCGGCAAGCGCCCTGTCATTGTCCGCGTTTTTCCTGGCCTGCTCTACAAACGCTTCTAGCTTGCCCTCGTTTATCGACAGGGCCTCCATCTCACGCATCAACTGATTGATGAACCCGAGCTGCGAGTTTTCATCGGGTTCGGAAAACACAATATCGAAGCCGACGACCTTTGCGCCGTCAGCCGACAGTATGTCCAAAAGTCTTGCTATCTTCGACCTGGGCCAGGGCCAGCGTCCCTCCGTGTTCAGGCTCTTTTCATCTATCAACGCCAAGGCGACTGCCGTCGAACCGCCAACGGCGCCTCGGGACAAAAACCGCAAATCGTAGGTCTTCAGTTCAACCATATCGAGAATGGGAGTGCCTGCCACGAAAAGCGCGGCAACGAGCAGGACCAAGCAAATGCTTATAGTAGCAGGATTTATGACAAGAAAGAATTTCGGGGACAATTTCATAACTCATTCAACTCTGCGCATTTATCGGTTCGTTAAGAGTCAAACGGGTAATAGGAAGCGCTCTCAATTCGAATCGGGAAAGATCCATGAGCTTGCTTGCATCCTCAAATTCGACACCCGCCACCCTGTTGTGCGCATCTATGTCAAGCACAATCCCGGGGGCCACTTCCTCAGAGTCGGTGCTGACGCTTCAGTAAGTTTTATGTGCAGCATCTCCGTTTCCGGATAATATTGGACCATCACTATTGCTGCTCCTTGGGTCCAAAGCGACGATCGACGAAAGTATTATGAACTGTTTCCCCGTCCGGTTCGATGATAACCCGCAAATACTTTACAGACTCCCCAAAAGCCTCTTCTATTTCGTCTACGCTCTTTCCCTGAAAAGTCACGGCGTGCTTGAGGTCGAGTACCTCTCCGTGGAAGATGCCCGCAATGTCATCATCTCAACAGACCCGTATACCCCTTTCTAGTGCATTGTAAACTAAGTTTTCATGTGCTTGGGGCGAGGCCGCCAGCCCGGCGAACGCTGGGTCCCCCGCCTCTACCGTGCGAAAGAACTCCGGATTCCGACTTCCGCCAGGCTTGCGCTGGAATGACCGGTCTCTGTTCTAAACATGCTGAAATTAAGTTGACAATGCACTAGGTAAGCATGGACTTTATTCCTCCAACTGAACGCCTGCTTTGGAAAAAAAGAGCCTCTCTGCCCTGAAAGTCCCTTTGTCGGTCTCTTTTTACGGACTAGGACGATGAAAAACAGTGCGAACGCCGTTCAAATATGAGCGCACTCTGGTTCTCGCCTTTCAGAGCAGTGAGAAGGCTCTCGATATTTCGCCCATTTTACATCAGAGCGATTGGACTCTTCAAACATGGCGCGCAGTGTTTTCAAATGCTTCCCCGTCAGCTTCATAGTATCTTTATAGGACAATTTGACAGAGGGGAAATTCGAATAAAAAAGGCGGAGCCGCTTCGACCCACTTCCTGCCCGCACCACAGGTCGATCGCCAAGTATCAAGCCTGCTTGAACTTTTCCTCACTTGCGCTGTGTTCGTTGCATCAAGTGAGGCAGCGCCCCTCTGTCATGGCGCCGCCTCGATTCGATCATTGACAACTCCCAAACGTGTACACGGTCCCGGTAGGCTTAGTACTCCCAAGCCAAGGCTCGTTGCTGATAAAAGCGGGGCATGCCCCCTGGGGTTTTATCACCGCGTTTGCGCAGGTTACTCCCGGGCTGGAAATTGTGGCGACCGGTTCAGCGGTGTTGCTGTATGACCTCACCATCATAGACAGGTATTGGTTCAGAGGCCCAGCATTACAATATAAGTTCGGGCAGTTGGGGGGACCTGTACAACCCGATGGTAACGGTGTATTAGGCGGCAGGCAATAGATGGCCACATCGCAGCCCGTTTTCAGGTCGGGTTGCACAACGAACTGATGACCTGAAAGAGTCGAGATGGTTTCAAGGCTGGCGCTCGCCTGAGGGGGAGCAGGAGGAGCGCATCCCGGTCCGGCTATCACCATCGGTATTTGCCCCATCAGGGTTCTTAGAAAAATAGTCGTAGTGGTCATCCAACTCGTGTTGGTCTCCAACCTCCAGTCAGTTACGTTGCCAGCGGGACACTTATAAAGGTCAACGTCATCGCTATCGAAGGCGGTCGAGCCCTTGACAACGTAGCCTTGCATGATGCCGTGGCCGAAAGCGAATCTGTTTTCGCCGTACCCCACATCAAATACCCTGTGGAACCCACTGGCATTGTTGGGGTTGGGATCACAATAGTTTCCCGCGAGGCACAAATTTCCTACAGGGGCAACCCAGGAAGTGATTGCGTTTGGGCAGTTAGTGCAAAAATTGCCGCAGCCGCCGTCATAGCAATTGGGTACCAGGAGAGCCACGAACAGCAGGCCGGCTGCAGACTGAGTTGATGTCCTGTAAATCTGGTAGTGCCAGACGTAGCGGGTAGTCCCGTCACTCGCTGCGATCGCCGTAGGACCATTTCCAACAAGATTCACGGTCCACCCTCCGGCCGTCCACGTGGTCGGCGGAAACTGCTGAGGGCTTGTTACGGTGTCCATATAATCATTAAAAGCAGTCGCCCGATCGGGCATAAACAGGGCGACGAGAGTAAAGGCCGCCAGGATGGCGCAGGCTGAGAACGCACGTTTTCGCATATCTTTCTCCTTCCATGTTTATCTTTGCGCGTGTTGAGAAAGGACCCTTTTTCGCAGTTAATCGTTCAAAACGGCCACTAGGGTGTATGCACACAATTGTGAGTTTTGTTATAGCAGCACTGCTTGGAGCTGCTGTATGCACACGAGTTTACAGAGTCATAGCAGCAAGTGCTAAGGTCGACATAGTGACACAAAGTAGAATTGCTCCCATAGTTGTAGTTGCCGGTGGGCGGACAGTTCAACTGGGTGCAATTGCCACCGGGGCATAGAGGGGAGGTCCCGCCTGGTTGTTGGTCATCGAACGCGATTATTGCGTTAGGCTGGCCCGGCACGCTCAGGTATTCCACCGGAGAACCATTCGCTTGAAAAAACTGGCCGATCGGGACAAGCGAGCACGGCACCGGCGTTGGTGGTCCGGTCGGAACCGCGATCCCGCAGTCGATTAAAGTTGGGTTCCCGTCGGCGCCGGCTGGGCCAAGGTGATAAACGTAAGTCGTCGTTGTCGGATCGCCCCCGGAGGGGGGGGTAGTTGTTGTTCCAGTGGAGGACGAATAAACCGTGGAAGTGGCATCCACGGTGGCGCTGGCGGTCGTAACGGGGGGGATGCTCGCGCACGAGGTGCTGCAGACCGGCAGCCTTATGCTGCCCACGGCACCCAACCCAGGGTTAGTATACATATTGAAGCCCAGTTGCCCGACGGCTGTTTCAGCCTGGGCCTGAACTATAAAGGCGAGGCTGTCAGTCCAGACAGTGGAGGTGGAAGAGCCGGTACACTGTTCGCCTTCGGAGACTTCGGTGTTGATAACCAGGACATCGCATAATAGGCCCTGTAAAAAGCTATTCACGTAGCTGTTGCCACATCCGACCGGAGTTGCCGAGACTGCGCACCGATCAAAGTTTATACAAGCTACACCCCCCCCGATTTGATCGCAAGATACCTTCCCGCAGGTTTGAAACTCCAAATCGGCGTCATAATAGGGATTAATGCACTGAGGTGGACTTGTCGTCAACGGCGAGCTTATCGTGTAGGAAAATAGCGTGCCTGAAGCGCAGTCACTAATGATGCTTTGCGGATAACCGGATTTGAGCCGCACCACGTAACCGGAAAAACTGCCATCAGAAGAGTTTGCCATTTCGGTGCATGTGCCGCTTGCAAGCTCACTGGCGCCGCAACAAAAACCCGGTATTGACTGGATGCTCCCGCCATCGCCGTAGCAGCTCGCGCAAGTAGTGCAGCTCACACACCCACCCTCGCTGGCCGCTGCAGCAAACCCGATAGCAAACCCAAGTACAGATGCGAACGCCGCAAAAAAGATGATCAGGTTCCTTTTACTCATCTGCTTCCTCCTTATTTTTAAAAAGCGGTTCTGGTCTCATTGATTCCTGAATTTATGGAAACTCGAGGCAAAAAAGACAGTCAGGCTATTTTTCTCATCTTCTTTCTCCTCCCTTTTGAGTAGTGGTTTCAGCCAAATCGATTCCGAAGTCTATGGAAACTCGAACGTTATCTTTCCAAACACGGTCCTTGAGGGTTCGATGGTTGCATTATTCTGGACAAACATCGTGACTGCATCCGAGTCAGCGTACTGGAAGCGCTGGTCGAGCAGGTTTGCCACACCCAGAGTTATGATGCCGTATCGTTTGGGCAGCCGGTAGCTTATGGCGGCATCGAGCAGCCAGAAGCCGTCGGTCCCTGATAGAAAGACCTCAGCCGGCGCAGCCAGCTTGTTAAATGAGCCATCCTGATTGTAGTAGGTGCCTCTAAGCATGAAACTCCACCCGGAGGGATGGAAGAAGTGAATTGCCAGCGGGAGTCGATGTGTTTCGACATCTTTTATGCCCGCATTGAACTCCGCCACTCTTCTATACTTTTCGTACCAGTACTCGGCTGTCACGCTAACCCATTTGTGAGGCGTCCAATACAGGTAACCACGACCGATGTATTCTTTCCACAGAGCATCAGGCTGCAGTACGGGGGGGGAGTCCATAGACCAGGGAACAGAAAGGTCTCTGTAATAAAACTCGGCCCCGCCGAAAACGGTTTCACAAAACTTCTGATCGACGCCTGCCCCGTAGGTCCAGGCTTTAGTCCCATTGACGTCGTCGAAGAACTGATTAAAACCCGCCACCTGCGTCGGCTCCAGGGTCTGGTTGGTAATGAGCGTTCTTTTCAGCGCACTGAATGCGGCTGCGCGCAAAGTGGTGCCGGGAAAAAGCGTCCAAGTAAGTCCCGCTTTGGGGTTCAACAGGTCTCTTTTTAGTTTCTGATCCCCGCCGGGGCCCCAAAACACGGAATAAGGCGTTTTAGTTTCCTGATTGAAAAAGTCGCCGCTTACGCCGGCAGTCAGCGTAAAGTTGCAGGGAAGAAAAACATTGGAATAAAGGTAGAGATCGCCATGGTCTGTAGTTATCGTGTCTAATGCAGGGGGATAAATGAAGCCAAAAATAGTATTGACGTTGGTTTCATCAATGGCCGTTTTGAAATAGCCGCCGCCCGCTGTTATGTTGAAGCGATCCGAGCGGTATAGATACTGAAGTTCCCCGGAGTTCCCTTCGATGAGCTGCAGGTCGTTATAATTCCAGAAAGAATACTGGGGAATGATGGTGTCCACACGCGGGTTTGAGTCCGCGTGCATAATGTTTATCAGAAGATGCGATCCTGGCGAAAACGCCTCATGAAAACCAAACCGATATATATCCGTGTCCTGCGTATACCTCAGGTTGGTATATAAATCGTCTGTAAAGAACCGCAAAACGGTGTCGCCCATGGTAACTTCTTTGTGCTTGAATTCAAACTGGAAATTGGTCTTGGGGCTAAGAGCGTATTGCGCGAAAAAGTCGCCGATATTATTCGTCTCGCCTGCATTGGCCCTCCACCCGTCAGTTTCAAAATGGGCGAAGGCGCCGTTGATTGAAAACTGGTCATAAATCGCCGAAACGATGCCCTCGCCTCCTGCTGTGTCATGCTCTCCAGCAAGGCCGCTGGTTGTAAACGCTATCCGGTTGCGGCTGAAAAGGAGAGGGTTGAACTCGTTAAAGGAAGCGGCGGACGGCCCGAGCGAACTCAAAAGGAAAAGGCTGCTGTCTGCCAGTTGGGCCTGTATGGGGTTGATATTCAGGGGCTGAAGCAGTTGCGCCTGCAGAAGCTCGCTCACCCTCGCTATTTCATGCCGTGGCAGGGCGGAGTAAGAATCCGACAAAAACCTGTGCGCCGAATAGTTGGTGGGGTCAAGATTTACGGAATTCCAGCCCTCGGCAAGCGCCCTCTGCTGGAACCCCAGATCGTTGTAAATATATGCAAGGCTGGCGCTGCGGGCCGCCTCGTCGGAATCGAGCAGCAGCTTCGAACGATATACGGCCCGATTATCGTTTAGCTCGATGGCTTTTTGCACGTCCTGAAGGGCTTCGACCGGACGATTTGTCGTCTCTTTGGTTATGGCTTCGTAGAACCAGGGTGTGGGGTCTTTGGGGTCGAGCTGCTTGGCTGTTTCATACTCGCGCTCGTCAAGTCCCGTGCGTTTCTCTTCGTAGTAGACTTTTCCAAGGTAGCTTCGAATCAACGAATTGTTGGGGTCAAGGCTTGCAGCTATCTCAAGCTGTTTTCCCCCTTCCTGCAAATGCCCATCCCGAATTATCGCCAGCCCCAGACCCAGCCTTGGCATAGGATCGGCCTGATCCAGCTCCACAGCCCTTTCGAAAGCTTTCCTGGCCTTGTCGGTCTTGGTTTGCATCAGATAGGCAAACCCGAGCACCATCTGGGTCCTAGATACCTGCGGATCGATCGACACAGCTTTTTCTGCGGCCCTAAGCGACCTGTCCAGATTGCCCGACATCGACCACGCCTCGGAAAGACGAGCCCAGGCGAGCGCATTTCCAGGCTCCGCCTTTACCGCTTCTTCGAGGCTCTTTCGTGCGCCTTCAACATCGAATCCGGCCTGCAATGCATAGGATAGCGCAAGATAGCCCGAAGCCGACTCGGGAGCGGTCTCGACGGCCCTCCGTGCAAGCCCGAGGGCCTTCTCCTTATCGTTTTGAACTACTGCTAATATGGACTGCAGGGCGTAAGCGTCATCGAATTTGGGATCGATATCCAACGCGCGCCGGATTTCCGCGCTCGCCTGTTCGACGCGCCCGACGGCAAGCAGATCTGAAGCCCGCTGAGCGTAAAGCCTCGCATCTTCGGCTTTGCCCCCCGGCGGGACTTTCTCAGGGGCGGCGTAAATGATGGGGGGGTAGTATAAGGCCCATTGGACGGCGTCCCGGGGCCGGACGACAACAGTCAGCACAGGCGCCTTTCCCGCTTCGGCTACCGCGGATTGCCCGCTTCTAAGCTCCAGACTGCCTTGGTCGTTTCGGGCAAGGACCGTTCCATTGAAAATGGTGAGAGTCGTACGATTTTTCTCAACGCCGATCAGAAATTCGGTCCCCCGAATGCCTGCAATCGTGTAAGGCGTATTTACCTCCAGGCTGTTGGGCCTGCGGCTGAAGAAATGACCGGCGCCCTTGACCAGGTCAATAACGGAAGTCTTTTGCTCGGCTGTACCTTCCAGGGTCAGCGAACTGTTCTCGTCAAGACGCATGACCGCATCGTTGGCAAGGGCAATATCGGCCCGGCTGTTCTCCATCACCCGCACTTGGTCGCCAGGGCAAAGCGTGTCGTTCAGCTTCACAGGCTGCCAGGCCGTTTCACCAACGGCCAGCGATTCGACCACCCCCTGAACCGACGCAACCTTGCCGGCCCACTGTTTGCACACGGCGCACTGGGCCGTTTCGGACAAGGAAAGCAACACCGCAAACAGGAAAAGCGACCAAATCGCGATAAGAGCGGCATAAGATCGATTCATTGCAGTCCCCCCCTTTAATAAAACATGTGTCTACTTGTAACAGGTCCTTTTACCTGTATTTGGGTTGATAAGGCAGTAAACCCCGGAGCTCCCGTCATCCACAACCAAGGGCGTGCAAATCTGGTCGAGCGTTACCATCTCTTGCACTGGCGAGCCGCCGGAGGTCGGATGACTAGTAATGGTATGCCTCTCAGTCGAGCAGTCCGGCCTTGGCTGCATAGCTGACGAGCGCCGATGTCTTGTGCACATCGAGTTTTCGCATAATTCTCGCCCGGTGTGTTTCCACCGTCTTTCTGCTGATCGAAAGGCCGGTCGCAATCTGGCTGCTTGTCAGGCCCAGGGCGATCAGGCGCAATACCTCGCGCTCCCGCCCGGAAAGGTCTTTCGAGCCGTGTTTGCCTGACAGAGCCTTGCCTTTGGAATGCCTGAATTCTGCCACTTTCATCGAGACCGTCGTCACGGCCTGGATTCGGCCCATTGCGTCCCGGACGGGGACGATGCGGTCAAAGAAGCGCAGCACTTCTTCTCCCCAGGTGAAATCGAGTTGATGGGTCAGTTCCGTACCCCGTTTCACTGCTTCCTTGACCCGTCCGACGATCTCAAAAGCGACCCCCGGTTCGAAGAAATCGAAGGGGAAACCGCCTATCACCCCCCATGGGATCCGGTTGCCCGGCATGGCGCTGAAATAGGCATATCTGCCGTCTGCATTCTGTATGTAGACCATATGATCGGACCCCTTAAGGAGCATCCTCATGTATTCCTCACCGCTCCTTTTTACCTCCGTGGCCCTGTCGCTTTCAGATATCCGGCGCGCGACGTAAAGGCATCCGGTGGTCATTCCATCACTGTCCCTGATGGCCGATATGGTGCAGAGCAGGTCGTCGTCGTTATGATGTTCGATGATTTTGGAAGAGTGCGCGTTGGCATCTTTCCCGTTCAAAAGAGGGCAAAAGCTTGGGGGTTCTGGAGTCCCGTGAAGCGCCTCAAAACAGGTGAGGCCGATCGCATCGCGCACGGTAGAACCCAGCCTGTTCGCCATGGCGAGGTTTAGCCGTTCTATGCGGTGGTTCGAGCGGACTAGAGCAAGCGGGTAAGGCATGCCGTCCACGGCCTGGAGCCATTCGCGCCTGGAATGTGCTATGAGAAGCTCCCTGCGCTTCTGCTCGGTTATGTCACGGGCAATCCCAAGAACGGCGCCGGTGGTTTTGTCTCCGTTTGCGATCGGGCTGAGGCGCACCTCCAGGCAAATGTCCTTACCGGACAAGGTTACGCCGCAGTTCTCGAATGTGACGGGCTTTCCCGAGTCGAATACGCTCTTGAGATTTTTGCCCATCACCTCATCCCTGTCTTCAAAGACGAAATCGGTAAAGGCCCTCCCCACCGCTTCCCGTTTTTCACAACCGATCAGTTTCAATGCGCTTGAGTTGCAGTATTCGATGCGGTCTTCACGATTCAGGACAAAGATGAGG
>DASPQK010000405.1:0-3054 GCA_035624985.1 Syntrophobacteraceae bacterium
TTCCAGAGGTGTTGGAACCGATTGATTACGCTCCCGGAGCGATTGTCCGGAAAGTTCAAGATAAGGGAGAAATTTATTACAAAGGCCGGGCGTATGTTCTTGGCAGAGCCTTCCATGGATACTCGGTAGCCTTGAGACATACCGAAGAAGATGGTATCTTGGATGTCTACTTTTGCCATCAACGTATTGCTCATATTAACCTTAGGGTAACATAATGTGTTACCCATGTGTCCGAACACCCGTTACCTATGTCCCCGGTCTATACAAAGGGGGGGAAAGGGGGACTATGCTGTTTGCTCTATGCGCTCCGCGCTGATGTCCATAACCAGGGCTTCGCACTTCGCCCACAGTTGGGAATCCCTGAAGTGCATCAGCTCAATGGCTCTCGCAGGACACTCGGCAGCGCAGCTGCCGCAGCCCTTGCACTTGGCCAGATCGATTTCTGCCTCGCCCTTCGCATTGATCACCGGCACTTCATAGGGACATACTCTCACGCACGTCAAACAAGCCGCACACCGCTCGCCCTCCACCATGGCGACCACTCCTCCCACCAACATCTTCTCTTTGGATAAGATGGTGCAGGCTCGAGAAGCTGCAGCGCTTGCCTGAGTGATCGTTTCGCTGATCAATTTCGGTCCGTGGGCTCCGCCGGCAAGATACATGCCGTCGGTTGCAAAATCAACAGGCCTTAGCTTCATATGGGCTTCCAAAAAGAAACCCTCCATCGTTCGGGGAAGCTTCAGCATCGTTGCCAATTCTTCATTCTCTCTCGGAATGGTGGCTGCGGAAAGAACGACGTAATCAGGTCTGATCTCCATCCGTTCCTTTAGGATTCTATCCACGTAGGAGACGGTCAGGCCTTGACCATCCTTCTTGACCTCGGGTTTTTCTTCGAGTTCGTATCGGATGAACAGAATTCCTTGTTCTCGGGCTTCGGCGTAATAGGACTCTGCAAGACCATAGGTCCGCACATCCCGGTAGAGGATAGAGATATTGACGTTAGGGTTCAGCTCCTTGATCTTAAGGGCATTTTTCACGGCTGTTGCGCAGCAAGTCCGGCTGCAGTTGGGTCGCTCCTTGTTCCGGGATCCTACACATTGAATCATCACAATGTGATTGGCTCGGGCCACCTCTTCGGGTTGATGCGTTATTCGATCTTCCAGTTCAAGCTGCGTGACAACGCGCGGGTCTTCGCCATACAGATATTCGTTAGGTTTCCATTCTTGAGCGCCAGTGGCCAAAACCGTTATACCATGTTCAATCTTCCGGTAATACATGGCAGGCGCCACCATTACGCCGGTGGAAAAGTTTCCTTTGGAGCCGCTGAAATCAACCACCAAGGCATTGGTGATGACATGAATCAAGGGATGGTTCGTGACCCGGCTGGTCAGATCCCCTAAAAAGGCCTGGACATCTTTGCCTTCGAGGGTATAGTGAAGGTTTTTCAGATTTCCTCCCAACTGCGCCTCTTTCTCAAGAAGGAAGATTTCGTACCCCTGTTCGGCGAGCTTGAGCGCAGCGGTCATCCCGGCCACGCCTCCTCCGATGACCAGTCCTTTTTGGATCACCGGCAATCCAAGTTCGCTGAGAGGCCGGATCAGGCGGGCATTGGCCACGGCCATGCGGACAAGGTCCTTTGCCTTCAGGGTGGCTTCGTCCTTCTGCCGCATATGGACCCAGGAACATTGATCGCGGATATTTGCCATCTCAAAGAGGTATTTATTTAATCCCGCCTCACGGCAGGTTTCTCTAAACATCGGTTCATGCGTCCTCGGAGAACAGGAGGCCACAATGACACGATTCAGGTGATTTTCTTCAATCGCTTTCTTGATCTTTCCCTGAGTGTCCTGGGAACAGGTGTAGAGATTGTCCTCAACATGGACGACGTTTTTCAGTGACCTCGCATACTCCCTGACTTCAGGGACGTTGACCACGCCTCCGATGTTGATGCCGCAATTACAGACAAAGACGCCGATGCGGGGGTCTTCTGCTGTCACATCCGCCTCGGGAGGATATTCCTTCTTGGTGACCATTGTCCCTCGTGCCGAAGCGATCAGTCCTGTGGCATCGGCTACGGCACCGCTTGCCTGGGAGACCGTTTCCGGAATGTCTTTCGGCCCCTGAAACACGCCGCAGACATAAACGCCCGGTTTGGAGGTCGAAGTGGGTTCGAAAGGTTTTGTCTTACAGAACCCGTGAGATTCTACTTCAACACCCATCCGTTTCGCCATCTCAACCGTCTCTTTGGATGGGACCATGCCTACAGAAAGAACGACCAGATCAAATTCCTCTTCCACAAACTTGGCCTCTTCATCCAGGTAAGTCACCAGGAGATTCTTTGTTTTAAAATGCTCCCTTATTCTGGAGACCATACACTTGATAAACCGGACGCCGTATTCGGATTTTGCTCTTTCATAATATGCGTCGAACCCTTTTCCGTAGGCTCGGACATCCATGTAAAAGATAGTCGGCTCGACAAAGTTAGCATGTTCTTTGGCAATGATAGCTTCTTTCGTTGCATACATGCAGCACACGGATGAACAGTAATCCTGACCGCAGGAGATATCGCGGCTCCCGACACACTGGATAAAAGCGATCTTTCGCGGGTGTCCGGCATCAGATGGACGCTGGACGACCCCGGCATAGGGGCCGCTGGCACTGAGCATTCGTTCGAACTCGATGCTTGTGACGACATTTGGGTAAACACCGTAGCCGAATTCGGGCCGAATATTTCCTTCCACGGTTTTAAAGCCGGGCGTGAGAATGACTGCTCCAACCTGGAGGTCAACGATTTTCTCCCGGTCATCATGATTGACCGCTCCCGCACGGCAGGCGAAGACGCATTGCAGACACTCGGAGCAAATGCCGCACTCCAGGCATCGCTTGGCTACCTCGATCACTTCCTCTTCCGTAAGCCCCGATTCCACTTCTGTGAAATCGCCCTTCCGTTCGCCCGCTGCGCGCTTTTCAGGCACTGCACGAGCAGCCTGCGACTTGACCTCCATGAGCTGCTTTGCCTGAGCTTTATCGAGCTTCGCTTCAGGGAGCTTTTCG
>DASPQK010000406.1:0-4850 GCA_035624985.1 Syntrophobacteraceae bacterium
ACTTCCTGTACGGCAATCCAGTAAACTCCTGTGGATTGCATAGCCACCGTTCGTATGCCGTGGTCTTTTAGCCAACTCGCCATCTCGTGCAAATCTGCTGTCCACGACCCAAACTCTCGGATGGGCGCTGTGTCTCGATCCGGTGGAACTGCGACAAAGTGACTCTGGTTTCCAATATCAATGCCGGCAGCGTCGGGGTGCCCACTTCCAGACCTGGATTTTCGGAATTTATCCGCCGCCCCAATTCGCGCCGCTGCTGTCGGTTCATCTTTCCATGCTGCAGTCGTTCAAAGGTAGACATCTTTCGCTTGGCCATGCCATACTCTCCTATGGTTAAGCCAGGCTCGGCTCAGTTGGCTTGGTATTGACAAACTCTCCGGCGGGGTCGAGCCTGCCTTTTGCAAGGCAGAATCGCCACCAATCAACTATCGCAGCAACTGAAGTCAGGCTTTCACACGGGCACAAAGGCACCAAAAGGGAAGCGACCATAGCTTGCCACCAGTTCCATCTAAATCAAAGTTTCTGATCTCAATGAACGACGCAGAGTCGCAAAGGCTTTCATAGAGCTAGTAATCTGCCTGGCAGCCCAGAAAACATGGCTGTCAAACCCTTTCCAATTCCGCTAAAATAAACTCCCGCTTCGCAACTTTTCATTGTTGCACCGTTGTCGACGTGGAGGGGATGCTTTTCATGATCGGCAAGACTTTTGGTCATTATCGTGTAATCGAGAAAATCGGCGGCGGGGGCATGGGTGTCGTCTACAAGGCCGAAGACACCAAGATCCATCGTTATGTTGCTCTGAAGTTTCTGCCGGAGGACATTTCAAAGAATCCCCAGGTTGTGGAGCGCTTCCGACGGGAAGCTAAGGCCACATCCGCTCTCAACCATCCGCACATCTGCGAGCGAGGCTCTCCATGAATGATTCCAGTTTACCACGTCGCGAATTCCTCGAAATGCTTGCCGGAATGTTTGCTGTACCCATGATTGACTGGAAATCATTTCCAACCGGCCCCTCGCCGGCCCAGCAACCATTCGACTACGATGCCGTCATCATCGGTTCTGGCCTGGGAGGATTGTCCTGCGCTGCGGCATTTGCGCGGCAGGGTTTCAAACCCCTCGTAATAGAACAACATGACAAAGTGGGGGGGTTCGCGACAGCGTTCTCGCGGACCGGCGGGTTCAGATTCGATGTTTCACTGCACTCCACCACTGTTGGCCAGCGCAACGGTATTAACAACCTGATCTCGGTGTTCCCGGAAATCACCGAGGTGGAATTCAAACAACACCCCAACCTTTTCCGCGCCATCTATCCCGAGCACGACATCCGTGTGCAGCAGAAATGCCCTGCTGCATTTGTTGCCTTACTGGTTTCAGTCTTTCCCGAGGAGAAGGAAGGAATCGTGGGGCTCTTTGATGACATGAAGGGACTGGCCAATGATATCAGCCGCCTCCAGAATACAAAGGGACAAGCTGATATGAGCCGATTCCCCGTGGATTATCCTCATCTCTTCAAATTCTATAAATCCACCTGGGGACAGATGGTGGATGCACGGATCAAGAATCCCAAGTTGAAGGCAATAATCTCGAGCCAGTGGGGATACTATGGTCTGCCTCCTTCAAAGCTGTCCTGCTTCTACTATGCGATGCCTTTCATGGGATATTTGAGGGGGGGCGGCTTTTATCCGAAGGGGCGTTCTCAGGACATCAGCAATGCGTTCGCTCGATTCATCGAGAGCCATGGCGGCAAGATACTCCTTAACACGAAAGTGGACGGAATCCTTGTGAAAAATGGAGCTGCCAGCGCTGTGACCACCGCCAGCGGCAAGATGTTTACTGCAAAAGCTGTCGTCTCTAACGCAAGCCCGTTCGCCACATTCGGCAAGATGATCGAGGACCAAACGCTGGTGGCAGACTACCAGGCCAAATGCCGGCAGTACAGCGTAAGTCTCTCCTGCTTCCAGGTATTCCTCGGTCTCAAGGAGGATCTTGTCAAGAAGGTGGGGATAACCGACTCCGAGGTCTTCTACGAAACATCGTATGATCTCGATGCCAGCTGCGCGGGTGCACTTCGCGCCGATGTGGAAAATGGCGGCTTCGTGTTATCCCTCTTCGACAATATCTATGACGGATACTCTCCCGCCGGCAAGAACACAATCAACATCCTGACGCTCCAAGGGTATGACCACTGGGAGAAATTTGAAAAGAGCTACTTTGCAGGTGACAAGCAGGAGTATCGTAAGGAGAAGGAACGGATGGCGGATGTGCTGATCCGGAAAGTCGAGAAGGCTCTGCTCCCCAGCCTCTCATCGGCAATTGAGGTGAAGGAGATTGGCACACCGCTGACCAATGTGCGATACACTGGTCACCATCGTGGTGCGATTTACGGATGGGACCAGACCGTAAACAATTCCGGATCAGTGCGCGTCGGTCATACAACTCCGATCAAGAACCTCTTTCTTGCAGGCGCTTGGTCAAAGCCGGGTCATGGATATGGGGCAGTTATTCCCAGCGGGGTGGAGTGTTTCGGAGAAATTGTAAAGAGCTGGTAGGCGGACATCGAAGCCAGACCTCCAATCTTGGCTCAGAAGGGGCTAACGAGTCGGCATTTAAGCGGCCTGTTTGCCCAAACACAATTCGCGTGTCAAGCGAGATGAGACAAAGATATCCATTGACCTAAAACAGGCGATACCACCAACAATCCGGCTGATAGCCCAGAACGCAGGTGCTCGAGGCCTAAAGAAGCGCCATGCAAAAAGCCCAAGGCGCACAAAGAACCAAGCCATAGGCATCTCAGCATCACGTCACTTGACTCCCATTCAAGTTGGAGATCCCTGAGCCTGCGGCTCCGGATCATTCCTGTGCTCTGAACGGAACTGTTGCGCTATGTCTCTGATGCTAGGCGTAGCTAGGATTCTCCTCCTAGATCTTCGATTTTGATGCCGAGTCCCGCCTTGATCTTCTGTCGTGCAGCATCGATGTGCGCTAGAAAGAGCGGATCATTCTCCAATTTGTAGTCAAACCAGTCATCTTCGGACTCAAAGCCGATGAGAATTCCGGCCGGTCTGCCATGCCTCGTGATCAATACCTCTTCGCGCTCGGCGAGCCTCAGAAATCTTGAAAGATCGTCTTTGATCTCAGAAAGCGCCGCTTTCTTCATTTGGGTTCACCTATTCGTCTTAACCATTCCTCGACATGCGATTTTGCGACAATTGCAAGTACCTCGACCGACGAGGCAGAAATATCGTAAAAAACGCGGACCTCGCCCACGCGAAGGCGATACTGAGGTTTGGACAGGCCTCGGAGACGCTTGATTCGGCTTCTGCTGGTCTCTTGGGGTTCATGACGCAGGTGTTGTTCAATGGCATGCTTAACCTCAGTTCGCAAATGTGCCTTGAGTCGCTTTAGATCCTCTGCTGCTTCTGGCGCCAACACGATCTCATAGCGCATTATGGCCAAATTATAGCCAGATCATAATCAACGATCAAGAAGCGACTATTTTGATTGCTCCACTGTTCTTTACGGGAACAGGATTTCCCGTAAGCCCTGCGGGCAGGGGTGTAGGTCGACGATTGGGTACTATGGTCATAATGGGTGACTGAAAGGGGGTCACTCATATGACTGAGTTACGCAAACGAATGATCGAGGATCTTCGGATCCGGAATTACTCTGCTCAGACCATCCGAGGTTATATCAATAGCATTGCCGAATTCGCACGCTACCTGGTCATAATCTCACTCACCTGGAAACGCGAATAGACTAAGATACCTACATTCGTTGAGCATTAGGGGCGAAATATTTTTATAACGCTCTGGGAGGTTTTAGTGGCTGGATTAAAAACAAAACTCTCTGGTATCTCTGTTGATGATTTTCTCGGGTCAATCCAAGACGAGCAGGTTCGAGCAGATTCATATACCATCGCCAAAATCATGGAAAAAGCCACCGAAGCGAAGGCTTGCATGTGGGGCAATGCCATCGTCGGTTTCGGCAGCCGCAAGTACAAGTATCCCGACGGCCGTGAGATGGATTGGATGGTGATTGCATTTTCGCCGCGCAAGAAAAGTATCACTCTTTACATCGCATCAGATTTCGAAGGCTGCGAAGACCTGCTGACAGAACTTGGTAAATATTCACGCGGCAAGTCCTGCCTATATATAAAAAGGCTCTCGGATGTGAATATCGCAACGCTTAAAAAGATCATTAAAGCGTCAGTCCAACATGTGCTGAAGGGAAGTGCGAACAAATGAGTCTGGTTCGGCCCGATAGAATGGGCTTAGCTCCCCTGAAACGGGCTTAGAAATAATCATTCCGTGTGGACGTAATACGCGCTACTCGGGGAAAGTAGATTTTCGTTCTGGCTCCCCCGAAGTCCAAGATTTGTATCGGGAGCGTACCAGGAGCACAACATCGCATAATTCAGACCAGCGTCGGGGTGCAAGTCCCGTTATTGGAAACAGATAGCATCCGGAAAAAGATAGCTGCTTAAAACACCAAGTCGCCAATAATCCGCCTGTCAGCCCGGAAACATGGATATCAACTCCCGATTTCGGTTAAAATGAACCCACCTTTTTAATCGCTTTTCTTGCATTACACAGCTGTCGACGTGGAAGGGATGGTCTTCATGATTGGCAAGATACTTGGCTACCATGAAACCTAAGCGTTGGCGGGAGATAGAACGGCTCCACAATTCAGCCCTCGAACTTGAGCCTCGTCGGCGGAAAGCATTCCTTGCCGAAGCCTTTGCCGGAGATGAGTCCATCCGCAAAGACGTCGAACTTGCCCACTCACCGATGGTCCCGGGCTCGCAAGCGAATCACCACTGCATTTCAAGGAGGCTAATCATGCAACGAATC
>DASPQK010000407.1:0-11908 GCA_035624985.1 Syntrophobacteraceae bacterium
GGAATGCTCACCACGCCGGGAAGCAAACCCGGATTGGTCCTGGCTGTCATGAAGACCCTGCCCTTTGTCGTCTCTACGCTCATCAGATCGCCATCCGAGATATCGTACGCACTTGCAGTCTCAGGATTGATTTCCGCTATCGGATCGGGAGCCCTTTTGCGCAGACTGGCCACCTGCCTTAGCTGCGTGTGAGTGAACTCGGGTATCCTGGCGCCGGTTGTAAGGATCACCGGGTACTTCCTGTAAAGCTCGGGAGTGCTCACCGGACTCTTGCTCGGCTCAATGGGACGTGGAATCGGGTCGTAACCGTTTTCCCTAAGCGTTTCGGAGTAAAGCTCGATTTTGCCCGAAGGCGTGTAGTAGCGACCCTGGACATATTTTTTCTCGGCGTAATAAGCACCTTCCGGATGCTCAACGGTCAACTGCTCTCTGGTCAGTCCGCTCGGTTTGAGGAAAAAATCGATGACCTCCTCTTCCGTGTTCCAGGGGAAGAAATTTCCGTAACCCATCCTCCTGCCTATCTCCGTCCATATCTTCCAGTCGGGCCGGGATTCCCCGATCGGCTCGATAACTTTCTTCATGAGCATAGCCCAGGGGATGCAGGTCGTTACGCCGTAGACGTAACCAACTCCGCCCTTCTCCAGAAACGAACAGGCAGGAAGCACTATATCGGCAAGCTCGGCCGTAGCCGTCATGAACAACTCGGATACCACCATGAAGTCCAATGCCTTCATCGCTTCCCTTATTTGTTCGGAGTCGGGCAGGGTTACGGCGGGATTGCCCCCGGTGCAGATCAAAGCCTTGATGGGATAAGGCTTTCCTTTCAGCACTGCATCGGCAAAAAGCATCTGCTGCCCGTAGGGAGATGTCCTGCCCCAAAACCGGCGGAAAAGAGGATGTTCGGCAGTGCCAATGGGGTCGCTCAACTCTGTAACCCTGAGGTCTCCCAGGCGAATGAACGGAATGCTTGCCCAACCGCCCGGAATATCCACGTTGCCGGTCACCGCCTGCAAAATCGCATGAATCCGGTTGCCCTGAAAGCCGTTTCTGTGCTGGTCTATCGTGGCCGTTCCAGGCACCACGCATGCAGGTTTATTGGTGGCGAAGATTCTGGCTATCTTCCTTATATCATCGGCAGGCACCCAGGTAATCTCGGACATCTTCTCAGGCGTGTACTGCCTCACGTGCTCGGCCAACTTGTCAAAGCCCATACAGTATTTTTCGACGAACTCCTTATCATAGAGGTCTTCTCCTATGATGACGTTGAGCATGCCAAGGGTCAGCGCAGTGTCAGTACCGGGCCTGAGTTGAATATGGGTGCCCCTTTCCGCCATGGGTATCTTTTTGGGATCGGCCACTATGAGATGCTGGATAACGCCCTCATTCAACGCCCTGTAAATCTTGCTTCCAATCGTCGGCCCCGAATTGTCCACGTTGCGGCCATAGATAATGACGCATTTCGAATTCCAGGGTTCTTCTATAGGATAACCTCCAAAGGTCATCTGGCGAGCCATGATGCGGGAGCGAAAACAATTGCCTTCCACGGACAGCAGGTTGGGTGTGCCGTAGACGCCGCGGAACCTCTGCGCAAAAGCGGCCAATTCGATATTTTCCGTCCCCAGTGAGCCGGTATAAACGGCCAGGGCCTTCGCGCCGTATTTATCCTTTATTTGCCGGAGTTTTTCAGCAATGGTGTCCAGGGCTTCTTCCCAGGAAATGCGCTCCCACTTACCATTGGCCTTCCGTAAAGGATGTGTAAGCCTCTCGTTGGAATACACATATTCAGGCAAGGCGTATCCTCTGGGGCACAGTTCTCCCTCATTAATGGGACTCTCCTTCATGCCCTCCACCTTGACGAGTCTGCCGTCTTCCACATAGGCGTCTATGCCGCAACTGTTGATACATAGAATGCAACAGGATTTTACAATCTGTTGGGCCATGTGAAACTCCTTCATATGATTGTGTTTGAGGTCTTCAAAAAATTCGCAAAGGGCCCACCGTGGCTTGGACTTCGAAGTAACCCAGGTCATGGGAAATCCCCCCCGCGGCCGCTTTAACATCGGCACCTATTTCCCGGACAGCTTCAGGGCCATGATTTCTGCTCTCCGGCAATGAAACCCCGAGGGCTGCAACAACGACCCGGGAGTAATCGTATATGGGCGCCGCGACACCACTGAGCCCTTCGTGCGCTTCATTATGCTCCTCGGCGAATCCCCGGCGGCGGATTTCTGCAAGGCGAATTCGGAAGGCATGCGGATCGGTAATCGAAAATGGCGTGTATGCCACAAGCGGCTGCTTTTCCAGGATCTCATGGACCCTGGAGTCCGGGAGGTAAGCCATAAGCACCATGCCCAGCATGCCGAAATGCAAATTCGTGTGCCAGCCGACAGCTGATGATATCTGAATTATTCCGGTTCCCCCCAATTTTTCCACGTACACCAGCCGATCTTCGACGGCAACTCCCATAAAAACGGTAAGCCCGGTTTTGTCCCGCAACTTCACCAGGTGCGGCAGCGCCCTGTCGCGCAAAGAGAATGAACTGTGAACGATGCCGCCCAGTTCGAAAACCCGCATGCCGAGTCTATAGCGCCGCGTTTCGAAATTTTGCTGGAGATAGCTTCTCGATACGAGATTGTAGAGCATTCTCTTGGCAGTGGTCTTGTTGAGGCCGGTGCGCTGAACGATGTCGGTGAGGCTCAGTTCGCGGTCCCGTTGGGAAAAACAGTCCATTATGTCAAGGGCTCGACAAAGGGCCTGGCTGCGGTATAGCAAGTCGGATGAGGCTGCGGGGTCGCCTTGTTTCATAGAGTGATCCTGATATTCATATTATGCACCTTTTACCATCTCTTTGAGACATTGTCAAGAAACTTTCCATGTTTCCAAACGCTAAAAGAGCAGCAACAGCTATCCATCTCCTGCGGTTGAAACGCGCCGCTCCTTCTGATACCATAACACAATGCAATGCTGGAGGCTCTCACTGTTTGACGATGGGACCGGGTAGCGGCGGTGAACGAAATGAGAATCGCTATTCCCACGGATGCATGGCATCCGCAAGTAAGCGGCGTAGTCACCAAATTTGAGCGCATCGCACGGGAGCTCGAGGCGATGGGACATCGTGTGTGCCTGATCACGCCCGATATGTTCAGAACAGTTCCATGTCCCACCTACCCGCAGATAAGGCTTGCCTTGAACCCCCACAGAAGAGCCGGCGAGCTTCTGGATTCCTTCGCCCCCGATTGCATACACCTGGCTACCGAAGGTCCTATCGGGTTTGCCTGCCGCTCTTACTGCCTAAGAGCTGACTATCCCTTTACTTCCTCTTACACGACCAGGTTCCCTGAGTACATCAGGCTAAGATTCCCCATCCCGCTCGGCATAAGCTATTCAGTGTTCAGATGGTTCCATAGCCCATCTTCCGGGGTCATGGTTTCCACCATCGCTCTGATAGACGAACTGCGCAGGAGGGGATTCAAAAACCTTGTGCGCTGGACCCCCGGAGTTGACACCGCGCTGTTTTCCCCTGCCAGGAAGGGTTTTTTGACCGATAAGCGACCGATCCTGATGTATGTGGGCAGAGTGGCAGTTGAGAAAAACCTCGAGGAATTCCTGGGCCTGGATTTTGAGGGGACCAAATTTGTCGTCGGCGACGGACCGGATCTTGTCAGGCTGAAGGCCAAATATCCGCAGGTGAGATTTGTGGGGTTCAAGACGGGTGAGGAATTGGCCGACTATTACGCCTCTGCCGACGTATTCGTCTTCCCAAGCAGGACGGACACATTTGGCCTGGTTCTACTCGAAGCCATGGCCAGCGGAGTCCCCGTTGCCGCTTATCCGGTGAGGGGTCCATTGGACATAATAAGGCAGGGCGTGACGGGGTTCACGGACGAGGACCTTGGCAACGCCGTGATCAAAGCCCTGAAAATCGACGGGAGCAAGTGCCGTGAGTTTGCCCTGTCCCATGGCTGGACAAAGAGCGCCAGGCATTTTGTCGATAACCTCGCCCCCATCAGGCGGGATTAAACCCGGGGTCGACAAATCTTAATGCAAGCCTAATAACCGAGGAACAGCTCCACGCAGATAGTGTCATAACAGCCGACGCCAAGACGGTTGAAGCGAGTGTTAGTGATGTTTTCCCGGTGAGTGGAGCTCGCCATGAGGGTTTTGTGAATATTAGCCGGAGTGTCCACGCCCTTTGACAGATTTTCGCCTTCCGTGATTTTGGACTTTTTCTTCGAAACGGGGACACATTCTCTGGTCATCTCCACGAAAGGTTTCCGGCCGGTCTTCGGGTCGATGTGATCGAAATAGCCCTCGTGCACCATGTGCTCGGCGCGTTTGTACGCCTTTTCCGCAAGACATGAGTCCCAGATCAGTTTCGGGTTCTCGTTCCTTGCCAGTTCGAAGAGCGCACGGCCTTTGTCCGTCATGGAATCGGCATGGCTGGCCACGGGTGGATGTCGAGGGATCTGCGGAATCATGGCAAGACGGTCGGGCTGCTTATCGGAAGCGGGATGACCTGCGGGCGGATTGAGCGTCGCAGCGCCAGGACTGTGTGGTGAAACAGCGGCGCCCGGGAGGGAGGAAGGGGCGGGTGAAGAGGCCGGTGGCTTCAGATTATCCTCACTGTAGGTTCTCCTAAGATCAGGGGGTTCCGGACGGGATGGCGGGTTCGGTCGACTTTGACTGTCCTGGGCTGCCGGTTCGGGAGTTTTTGTCATGCCGGCGGCGCCGGGAGGACCAAGCTCCGGCGATGGTTGTCTGAACAGCTTGAAGGCGGCGAACGATCCGGCCGCCAAAACAAGAACCACCGATAATATCGCCAAAGATACTTTCAGTTTCTTTTTGCGGGCCGGCAGCGGCGCTTTCGATCTCCGGACCTCACCCGAATCCTTCACGGCCCACAGATGCTCCAACCTTTGAGACCGTCTCTCCAGCCTTGGCGAACTTTTTCCACCCCAGTGTCCGGCACCCGTGCGGTCGGACACTTTTCCCACCGGGTGATAGACGGTAGCATCACCGGCAGCCCCCGTGTGACTTACAGAAGTCCTCAGATCGGTTAGGTCGGCCAGCATTTGTTGAGGATTTTGGTACCGGTCGGCGGGGTCTTTTGCCAGTGCCTTCAGTATGATGCTCGAGAGAAATTGCGGGATTTGGCCGTTTATTTCATCGGGTGGTTCCGGCTCCCCGTGCAGTATCTCCAACGCTATGTCACTGATGTCTTTTCCCTGAAAAGGTGTGGCGCCCGTCAAACTCTGATAGAAAACCGTGCCAAGGGAAAAGATATCCGACCGTGTATCCACCTGACGACCGGCAATCTGCTCCGGCGACATGTAGAGAGGCGTGCCAAGGACCGTACCCGGTGTAGTCATGGAAAGCGATGGCAGTGTGGCAATCCCGAAATCCATGAGTTTGACAAGTCCCTGATCATTTATCATGATATTGGTGGGCTTGATATCCCGGTGAACTATTCCTTGAGCGTTGACCACATCAAGGGCGGAAAGGATTTGTTCAAAAATGTGCAGGGCCTCATTAACCTGGAGGACATGTTTTTTGTTGAGTAGATCAGCGAGGGTGTCACCCTTGACGAATTCCATGCTGATAAACTCAAATTCATCGGTTTCACCGTAAGAATGAATCATTACTATGTTCGGATGGGTTAACGTGCCGGCTGCTCTGGCTTCCTTGATCAGGCGTTTTCGAGATTCGTCTATCTCGGGGTCGCCACCGGCGCGTCTGGGTATCAGTTTGATGGCCACCGTCCGATCGAGCGTCAAATCCCTGGCCTTAAAAACCATACCCATTGCGCCGCTGGCCACATATTCCTCAAGTCTGAAATCACCGACCTGCTTACCGGCAAGCTGCTGCGGAGAGAACATCAAGGCAGCTGTCTCCCTTTTTGAAAACTCCCGCGGACAATGCAACGTTCAAGGCATCGTTGGTCGAATTTCGTACTGTGAGACACGGCATTTGCTTTAGGATATAGACCGGCATTGGGTTTGTCAAGTTTGAATTACCGGTTGCGCAGTTAATCCGGCAAAAAGGGGCGCTTTGGATATTTATCCAAACTACATTGAGAACCATGCACTTGCCCACAGGGACGCCGAGCCATTCATCGTCAGCCGGTTCGTGTTTCCGAGCTGACGTATGGCGACAGGTATGAATGCGGGGAAGCCACAGACAATTCCGCCATGCAGCAAAACCGGATATAATAACAGTGGCCGGCAACAATAATACCGACATTCCGCCGGAGACATTGGCGGGCATCTTGAAGCAAGCCGGCCTGAAACAGGTGGAGGAACAAAAGTCAGTTCACCAATGCCAACCACCCTGATTTCGCAATTGTCTGTATTCGATTTGCGGGCACCCATCGACAATATGACAGGATCGATGCCGCCATCGTCTGAGAGGAGTTTCAATATATGGACATTCTGCCTATCAAAACGGAAGATGATTACCAGGCAGCGCTGGAGGAGGTGGAACGGCTTTTCAATGCGGTACCCAACTCAGCGGAAGGGGACCGTCTGGAGGTATTAACAACTCTTATCGAAGCCTACGAGGAGAAGCATTACTCGATTCCTCTTCCGGACCCCGTTGAGGCTATTCTGTACCACATTGAAAGCCGTGGCCTCTCCCGCCGTGATCTTGAGCCGTTCATCGGGAGCCGTGCTCGTGTCTCAGAGGTTCTGAACCGGAAGCGGCCACTCACTATAGGCATGATCCGAAAGCTCCACCGGGGGCTGGGCATACCTGCGGACATTCTTATACAGGCATACTCCTTGGAGAAGTCCGCCGCATAACAGAGTAAATTGATGTGTGTTGATCCTGCTCATGCTTTCTGACCATATGCTGCAATGAAAGGCTTTTTAAATGCGTACTTTGATCGATAATTCTACACTAACGGCAGCATTAAGGGCCTTGTCGATAGCGCCTATAACGGACGACAGAAAGCCGGCCCCCGAAGTGTATCTAATCGGGGGTCGGATGTCGGAAGACAGAGAAAAACATCCCACGGGCCGTAAGATCGTGTCAACTTTCTTTTGACGGTTGCTATAGCACTTGCTTGCATAAATTAGCGCAACGTCTCAGAGGTACTCGAAACTCGTCATTCCGGCACGCTTTAAGCCGGAATCCAGCTCCGATCTCACCTCAGGGACCCCGTTGACCCCGGCTCTTGATCCCGGCTCAAATGCACTGCCGGGACTGCCGGGGTGACGAACACGAATGATTGTTACACGCACTTTTGCAAGCAAGTACTAGGGATGGCGGAGAACTTAGGACGTTTATACGACCTGTTATATCAGTTAAAGCCATGAGATGGAGGGCATGGACTTACGTATGGCCATACCTCACGAGACGGAGCCCAAAATTATGTTAATCTATTTTTCTCAGTTTTCAACGAGCCACGCTGCTTCTTTCCCTCCAGCCGCCTTTCCTTCACTGCCGGCCTCACCCGCGTCTTCTTTCTAATCGGCGCTTTCCTGACCGCCTCCCGCAACAGTTACACAAACCGGCCCAGCGCCAACCCCCGGTTGGCCGCCTGACTGCGAGTTTGCCGGGATATCACTCTCAACACTCCGTCCTTGCCAATGCGATTTGCGAGCCGACGCATCACCAACCCCTTCCAGTCCTGCAACAAACTCGACGAGTTCACTACGTCAAACCAGAGCGTCACACGAGTGCTCGTCCTGTTAACGTTGTGGACTATTTAACAGGGGATCGAGAAAATGGCGCCGTTTTCAGTCCATAGGGGCAGACCGCTGAGCAAATTCCGCAGTTGTGTCCCTGGTGGTAATGAAAATAGTGTTTCCTTTTTCCACTGGTCGCAGGCCCGAGCATCCAGCATCTTTTCACGGGGCGGTCCCGGACAGTGAACGTCCGATATATGAGCAAATCATAATTCTTTCATTTTTCCTCAATCTTGTCTATGATCGGTCATCCTGAAGTCCTGCTCTCTATCAGACCCACACAGCTGCGGATTGCATCAGGCATTGAGGGAGTCCGTATGACGTGGTCGGATTTTTATCTGATCTGCTTTATTGTGGGTTGCACCCTGAGTGTGCTCTCATTCCTTGGTGGCGCATTCCATCTGCATTTGCCCGGTGCGCTGGGCCATCATCTCCATTTCTGCGGTCACCACCATTTTACACATCATGGAAGCACGGACGGTCAGATATCTCCATTCAACCTGCCCACGATTATGGCCTTTTTGGCCTGGTTCGGGGGCGCAGGCTATCTTGCCTCCACTTTATACGGGTTAGGTATTCTTATCGTTCTGGGGATAGCATGTATTTCCGGCTTTATCGGCGCGCGCATTGTTTTTTTGTTTCTGGCGAAGGTGCTTATGCGGCGCGATTACACCATGAGGAAGTCCGACTATTTTGTTGCCGGCAGGCTCGCTACTGTAAACAGCCCCATTCGCGAGGGGAGGACCGGCGAAATCGTCTATTCGCAGGGAGGTAAGCGCAAAGCCACCGCTGCTCGCAGCCAAGACGGCGAATCAATTGAGCAGGGAGAGGAAGTAGTAATCGTCCGCTATGAAAATGGAATTGCCTACGTCTGCCGGTTGTCCGGAACGGACCCTGGGAAGGTTTGAAATCGAGGCGAATCATTACAGCGAGGAGAAATGATGTTTGGGATACCTGTATATGTGCTGGTGATTGTAGGGCTCATCGTGATCAGCGTGCTGCTCATAATGAGCTTTTTGATGAGGCTTTACCGCAAGGCGGGTCCGCACCAGGCGCTCGTCGTGTATGGATTTCGAGGAACTCGAGTGGTGCAGGGCGGAGGCACGGTGGTTTTCCCGCTCCTCGAAGAATGCCGCGATCTGTCGATGGAGCTGATGTCATTTGACGTAGCTCCGCAACAGGATCTTTACACGCGACAGGGGGTGGCTGTAACCGTTGAAGCGGTTGCCCAGATCAAGGTGAGATCGGATCCCGAATCAATCCAGACCGCGGCTGAGCAGTTTTTGACGAAGTCGGACGAGGACCGCGAAAGCCTCATTCGTCTTGTGATGGAAGGCCATCTGCGCGGCATCATCGGTCAACTTACGGTCGAGGAGATCGTAAAAGAGCCCGAGATGGTGGGTGATCGAGTACGCAGCACCTGCGCCAATGATCTTTGCAAGATGGGCCTCGAGGTCATCTCATTCACGATAAAAGAGGTGCGCGACAAGAACGAATACATCACAAACATGGGCCGGCCCGACATTGCGCGCATAAAGCGGGACGCTGACGTAGCCGCAGCCGAAGCGACGCGCGATACGGCCATAAAACAGGCGCTGGCTCAACGTGAGGCGGCTGTGGCCAAAGCACAGGCCGATCAGGAGCGGGTGCTCGCCGAGACGCTGTCACTGGGCAAGCAGGCAGAGGCGCAACGCGACCTGGAAATCAAAAAAGCCAGCTATCAGGAAGCGATAAAGCGCCAGCAGGCCCAGGCGGACAAGGCGTACGACATTCAGGCAAACGTGATGCAGCAGCAGGTCATAGCGGAACAGGTGAAGGTCCAACAAGTTGAAAGAGAGCACCAGATCAAGGTTGAGGAAGCAGAAATCACGCGCCGGGAAAAAGAGTTGATCGCCACTGTACTGAAGCAGGCCGAGATCGAGCGCCAGAGGATCGAAACACTTGCCAACGCAGAAAGGCAGCGTCTGATCGCCGAAGCTGACGGTAAAGCGGAAGCTGTCCGGATGGAGGGTACAGCAGAGGCAGAAATCATTTACAAAAAGGGAGAAGCGGAAGCAAAGGCCATGAATGTCAAGGCCGAAGCGTTTCAGGAGTACAATCAGGCCGCGGTGATTGACAAGCTGCTGACCGGCTTACCGGAGTTAGTGCGTGCACTTGCAGCCCCGCTTGCCAACGTGGATAAAATCACCATCGTTTCTACCGGTGACGGGGAGTCGGCCGGAGTAAACAAGCTCACCGGAGACATTGCCAAAATGGCCGCCCAGGCGCCGGCGCTTTTTGAAGCACTTTCAGGAATTTCGGTTGCCGAACTGCTTTCGAAAATACGCGCCATAGGAGACAAGTCCCCTAAACCTGAGCGGAAGGCTGCTTTGAAAGAGTCTTGAGATCCCTGCGGTTGTTAAGTTAATCCTCATTAGGAACCTTTTCTGACCGCATGTTTTTTAAAAGGCTGTGCCGCTTTTTGTCCTCCAAACGGCTGAGCTTAGCTGCCCTGCTCGCTCCTGTCTTCTTCCTCACAGGCACCTGCCTCAGTGCATCCCGCATCAACTCCGCAAACCGCTCTACCGCCAATTCCCGGTTGGCTGCCTGGCTGCGGGTCTGCTGCGATATGACTCGCAGCACTCCGTCTTTGCCGATACGGTTTTGCAGGCGGCGCATTATCAATTCCTTCCGCTCCGGCGACAAACTTGGCGAGTTTACCACGTCAAACCAGAGCGTCACGCTCGTGCTCGTCTTGTTAACATTTTGAGCAATTTAACGCAGCTATGGGAGCCGATTTGGACAATAGCCGATCGGCCAGTCAGCCTACTCGGCCTCTTCTAAATTGACGCCGGTAATCCCGCAGATAGCGTAGACAAAAGCGGTCAGGATTTGACGATCTGGGATGGAAGAAAATTCAGGGGCAGTCATACGCTATGATTTTATCCCGATGTCGGGTAATATGTCATTATTTCTTGTAGAGCGCACGTCTCACGTAGCAACATTAAGATTGGACCGGTTATGAAGGTTAGGGATCTTATCAAAATGCTCAATGCGGACAAATAGCGACAAGTGCGCATGAAGGGAAGCCATCGGCAGTTTCGTCACCCGTCGAAACCGGGTACAATTACGGTGGCTGGCGGCGAAAATATCGACATCCCGCCAGGAACATTGGCGAGTATCCTTAAGCAAGCCGGCCTAAAATAGGTGGAGGAAAACTATGAAATATATGGTGGTCATAGAGAAGGGCGAGACAAGCTATGGCGCACATGTTCCCGACTTACCCGGCTGTGTTGCCGTTGGAAAAAGTCGTAAGGAAGTCCTCAGTCTGATAAGGGAAGCAATTGAATTCCATATAGAGGGGCTGAAAGATGCCGGCGAACCGGTTCCCGCGCCCTCGTCGGTGAGCGAATACGTTGATGTGGATGCTGCCTAAAGTTTAAAATTCCAAATACCCTACGGAACCCGCCCGGATACAAGCACCCGGGCCTCCCCATCTCTTATTGAAGGAAAGATTATGCCATTTTCAGAATCTATAAAATCAAGAGTGCGGGAAAAAACACATTTTCGATGTTGTCTGTGCAGAAAACTGGGCGTTGAAGTACGCCACATAATTCCAGGGCAAAAAGACGGACCCGGCACGGAAGAAAATGCAGCGCCCCTTTGCCCAACTTGTCACGAACTGTACGGAGACAATCCTCGAAAACGAAGATTTATCAGAGAAGCAAGAGACCTCTGGTATAGGCTTTGTGCAGATGCCTCAGTGCTTGGCGATGGGCGCATCGAAAAGATGATGAAAGGCATAAGGGCAACGGCTACCAAAAAAGATATTGCCGATCTCAGGGAGGAAATAGTTGCTCATATCAAAGCACTTCCGGAGTCCAAGAATAAAGCTTATCTCAGCAGAGATATTGATTTCCGGTACGCCAAAGAATTGTCAATGGAAGAAATCATAGCGTTCTTATATACTAGAAAATACAAGGATGAACGAATAAAGGATAGTGGGATTTCAAACTGGTTCTCGAAGTTATTTGTTAGCAACAAATTCTGGCCAAAAGGTGAAGACAGAGATACTAGTACTTGCTTGCAAAAGTGCGCGTAACAATCATTCGTGTTCGTCACCCCGGCAGTCCCGGCAGTGCATTTGAGCCGGGATCAAGAGCCGGGGTCCAGGGGGTTCCTGAGGTGAGATCAGAGCTATAGGGGTAGGGACAGCGCATTGGATTGCACTGCCCCTCCCTCCG
>DASPQK010000408.1:0-3153 GCA_035624985.1 Syntrophobacteraceae bacterium
TGGGCATATGCAGCCTTGTTCCAGATTTCGAAATTCGCGAGCATTCCGACAATGATTACCTCCTGGTCAAGGTGAGCATCTTCACGAAGAAGGGGAGGTATCAGTATTCGTCCCTGATTGTCGAAATCGCATTTCTCCGCCCCCGAAATGAAGCGCCGCACGAAGGATCGATGGTCGGGATGAACTTGGGAAAGATGCAATGCCAGTTTGGCTTCCATCTCATCCCACTTCTCGGGCGGATAGGCAACGAGACATTCCTCGTATTGGGAGATAATCAGAGCGTCTGTGTATTGGCTCTGTAAGACTTCCCTGAATTTTGCGGGTATTCGGATGCGCCCTTTAGCGTCGAGCCTGGCGGCTGAGCGTCCTCTAAAGCTGGGGGAGTCCATAATGCCCACTTTTCGCCCCTTTTGCCCACAAATCACCACTTAATTGATTTCTTAAAGCCACTCTAACGCGTTTGTCAAGCTATTTTTGCGTTCTCACTAGAAAAATTGCGCAAAATAATTTGACATCATGAGCAATTGAAAGATTAATTCATAAACTGCGCTTTTTATGCCGGATTTCACACGGGCGCCGGGATGCCTTCAAAGGGTATTTCACCTGCCCGGAAAAGCCTCTGCCTGAACCCTAAGACGGTAGGGGAAGAGAAAAATGAAAATCGTCAGTTTGCCGGGAAGTCCGAGAAGGCGGCAACGCAGGGCATCGTCATTGAATTGCCCCCGCCGATTTCGGTTGGACATCTGTGCCTGGTGTGATGTAAACGTGTAAAGTTCGATGAGGGGGTTGCGAAGCAAAGAACTCAAACAGGAAGCACGGAGCAAAAAATTTAGTTAACAAGTCTGTCATACGAGGAAGGGGGTTCAATGGAGAGGACTCTTTCGATAATCAAGCCCGATGGAGTCGGCAAGGGGCTGGCTGGAGAGGTGATAAGGCGTTTTGAGCAGGCCGGTATCAGGATTTGCGCTATGAAGATGGTACGGCTCACCATGGACCAGGCCAGGATGTTTTACGCGGTCCACAGGGAGCGGCCGTTTTACAGCCCACTTACGGAATTTATGACTTCGGGGCCGATCGTTGCGATGGTGCTCGAAGCAGAAAATGTCATCCAGAGAAACCGGGAGCTGATGGGGGCCACCAACCCTAAAGAAGCTTTACCGGGTACGATCAGGCGCGATTTTGCGAGCGATGTCGAAAAAAATATCGTCCATGGTTCAGACGGTCCTGAGACGGCTGCTCAAGAAATAAAGTTCTTCTTCAACGATCTGGAAATCCAGCACTGAAGGCAGGCATCAGAAACAGGCAAGGCATCCCGCTGACGGCCCCGTCTCTGGTCATGGACAGTGATCATAGACAGGTCAGGAATGGAGAGCGTCGAGAATGGCGGCCGGATGCCTTCCGCGCTGCGCTGAGCACATCGCAGGGTGTTAGGTACATTGTTAAGGGTGTATATAAGTCTGTCATATGAGGAGAGGTCTAGAGATGAAAGGCCGGCGTCAAACAGAGAGACTGGGGGCTGCTGCGGCAGCGGTGGTATTAATTCTTGGGGTCTGCGGGTGCGCCTCATTGCAAACGACTGATACAGGGCAACAACCTGCAGCCGTCCAGGCCGTGGAAAGCCATAAGGCGCCCGCCTCGGCCAGTGTTGATTTCGCGTCTGTAAAGGTTCCCTACATCCCTCCGCCAAACAGCATCGACCTGTGCGGTGAGCCGGTCCCCCTCGAAAGGCAGGATGTGTATGAGCGTTTCGACAAGGAATTCACGCTGGTTGTCTATAATCATGCTCAGGTCTATCTCTGGTTGAAGAGGATGGAGCGTTATTTTCCCATAATCGAGGAGCGGCTCCATTACTACAATTTGCCTGACGATTTGAAGTACGTGGCCATTGTGGAAAGTGACCTGCTTCCCAATGCGTGCTCTCCAAAGGGGGCGGCCGGGCCGTGGCAGTTCATGCCTGGCACTGGAGCGGCTTACGGGTTGGATCGGCGAGGATCGGTCGATAAGAGGTACGATTTTGAACGCTCTACGGAGAGCGCTTTTCTTTTATTGAACGACCTATACAACAAATACCATAGTTGGTCTCTGGCAATTGCGGCCTATAACTGCGGGGACAGGCGCATCCTTGACGAATCCCGCATCCAGGGCGTTCGCGACTACTATGATCTGAAGCTTCCTCAGGAAACCGAGCGCTACGTTTTTCGAATTCTCGCGGTAAAGGCGGTGCTGAGCAATCCTAATCAGTACGGGTACGACCTGCCCAAAGGGTGGGGATACCAGGAATTGAGGCTGGACCGGGTGACCGTATCGCTGTCCAGGCCCGTGCCGATTCAGACGATAGCGAACGCAGCCGGCACAACCTACCGCGAAATCAAGCGTCTCAACCCAATTTTCCGGTCGGACGATATCCCCGCGGGCAATCATGAAATCAATCTCCCGGTAGGGGCAGCCAAGATGCTCGAACAGAACTTCAGGGCCGGAAATGAGGTCACTGTCGGGACGGTAAGCCCGGAAAACTATACGGCGCAGGGGCAGGAATTACCGGCTCCCGGCGCACCGGCCGCGACTCCGTCTTCTTCGTCTTCTGCGTCCCGGATCGCAGTGGCAATTCCGTCGGCGAAGGCAGGGTCACCCAGGGCGAAGCAAGAAGCCAGGCAGAAGATTTACCTGGTCAAGAAGGGGGATAGCCTCTCGGCTATTGCCCATCGTTACCAAATAAGCACGCAGGAACTGAAATCCGCCAATAAGCTGAAATCAAGCGACCTGAAACAAGGACAGAAATTGCGGATTCCGTGAGCTGATATTACAGTGCCATATGAGGGAAACGGGATGAGAAGAACGGGGTTGCTTTATGACGAAAGATTCATGATGCACAAAACCGGGCCGGGGCACCCGGAAACTCCCGAAAGGCTGACGTCGATCCTGCGCGGTCTGGAGCAGGCAGATCTTCTCCCGAAACTCATCCCTGTTCCAGCCACTGCCGCCGAAATCAAGTGGGTAGAGAAGGTCCATTCGCACAAATACATACACAGGTTCGAGGAAGCCTGCTCGCTCGACCTTGGCGAACTGGACAGCGCCGATAACCAGATCTGCCGGCAAACCTACGAAACGGCCCTGCTCGCTGTGGGCGGCATTCTCAACGCAGTCGATATGCTC
>DASPQK010000409.1:0-12545 GCA_035624985.1 Syntrophobacteraceae bacterium
TTCCTCTTTTTTCGCCTTCTTGCGTCTTCTTTTCTTTCCTCTCCTTCTCCCTCTTTCTTCTTCCTCCTCTTCCTCTTCCTCGGCCACAGCGGCGCCCTTTAAAGATGTCGCCTTGGCAACGGCCCTCGGCTCTACCACCCCAGGCTCCATCAGCGGCGGCACGACAGCTTTAGCAGCGGGCTGAACAAGCTTATGAGGCGGCCCGACAACCTCGGCAGGAGGTGTCTTTTCAATCGGCGAGGGCGCCTCACGAGCCGGAACCTCCTCCCTCACAGGCGCAGGCCTGACTATCCTGGCGGCTTCGTGTTTGCGTTCGGGGCGAACAACGGGTTTGGCTTTCTTGACGAAGACTTCTTCAACCTGCCCTGGAGCAGTCGGCTGAAAAGTAGCTTCGCCAGGGCCTTCCGAAGGCTGCACGGCCGCGCCTGATAGGCTCTCGACCGCCGCGGCGGAGACCTCTACGGGTGGTCTTCGCGGACTTTCCATGACAGCCTGTGCAACCACTTCCGAAACTCCCGGCGCCTGGGGCGCTTCAGGCTCCATTGCCACTTCGAATCTTTTGCGCCTTCGAATAATCTCCCGACCGATGCGCTTTTCTTCCACCTTTTCGGAGCCTGTTCGCACTTCCGCGAACTGCTGCCTTATCTTGAGCACGGCGGTGTCGCTCAGAGTGCTCATGTGATTTTTGACCGGAAAGCCCAGCTTCTCGATTCTCTCGATCAGGTCTTTGTTGTCAATATTCAACTCTTTTGCAAGTTCATGCACCCTGAGTCTCGTCATTAAACCTTCCCCCTTGGAAACACTTTCCTGGATATTCATCTTGCCTTCCAGCCGATATGGTATCGGAAATGCATCTACATCTATTTCTTAACTATAAGTCCCGCTGCACGCACAGTTGCCTCACTCTATTGCGGAATGCCCTCTGGAGCCGCCTGTCGAGGCGCAAATCAGCCATACACCCCAGGCACGCATACCCGCCCCGCCCTTTCATCCTGCTGGCGGCATCAGCCAAAAGATTGCCGCTCTCCGGGTCCAGACCAAGGCGCATAAGTTCCTTTTTGGGCTTCTTGCACCTGCATACAAGGCAGGTCCGCTCAGCTATGTGACCACGCTTCGACAGTCCGCCTTATCCTTCCTAAACCGTGAACCGTGAACAGGGAAACACGAACAGTGAATGGGGAATCGCGAATGCAAAAAACCTCAGTCCTGGGACAGCGCTTCTTCACCAGTCCCCGCGTCCTCCGCTCTCCGTTCTCGATCCTCTGTGCTCTGTTCTCCGTCCTCCCCTCTCCCTCCTTCGTCCTCTGTCCTCTGTTCTTCTTTTTCTCCCGGCGTTTCCCCGATGCTCTCCTCTTCGTCCTTTCGGACTAATTTCGCGGCCTCGCCTCTCATGATTTCAAGGGTCGAAGAGGGCAGGCGAGTCGTGTCTTCCAGTTCGAGCAGCGAGGTTTCGAGAAATTCTTCAACGGAACCGATCCCCGATTCGTATAACTTGTCGGCTATCTCAGTCGAAAGACCGGGAATTCGCAAAAGCGACTGGTAACCCGCCTGTTTTTGCCTTTCGTACCGGCTCTCGCTCTTTACATCGATTCGCCAGTTGGTGAGCTTGGAGGCAAGACGCACGTTCTGCCCTCTTTTGCCTATGGCAAGCGAGAGTTGATCGTCGGGCACGATAACTTCCATGCTCCGGTTGGCCTGATCGACAATGACCTTGGAAATAATGGCCGGAGCCAGCGCGTTTACTACAAACTTGGCAGGGTCCATATTCCAGGGAATGATATCAATTTTTTCCCCCCTCAGCTCCTGAACCACGTTCTGGACCCTGGTCCCCTTCATCCCAACGCATGCCCCGACAGGATCTACGTCGGAATCTTTCGAGATGACCGCGATTTTTGCCCTGGACCCCGGCTCCCGCGCTGCACTGATGATGCTCACTATGCCTTCGCTTATCTCGGGCACTTCCGAATGAAAGAGTTGGATCAAAAAGTGCGGATGAGTCCGGCTCAAAACGATCTGTGGACCCTTGCTTATCTTCTTCACTTCCAGAACAAATGATTTTATGCGGTCTCCCTGCCGGAATACTTCCCTTGGGATCTGCTCCTTTTGAGGCAGAATGGCCTCGGCCTGCCCGATATTCACCAGGATGGCGCCCCTGTCCACTCTTTGCACAATTCCGTTTACAATCTCAGCCTTGCGGCCCTTGAACTCGTCATAGACGACTTCACGTTCGGCATCCTTCATCTTCTGGATGATGACCTGCTTGGCGGATTGCGCCGCAATCCGGCCCAGCGTCTCCGTATCCATCCTGATGCCCAACTCGTCCCCGAGCTCACTCTCGCTGTCAAGCTTGAGCGCCTCGGACAATTGCACCTGCTTGTCCGGATCGCTTACCTCTTCAACGACCTCTTTGAACTGGAACGCCTCGATCTCACCGTATTCTTCATTAAAGGTGACATCCAGGTCCAACCTGGCGCCAAATTTTTTCCTGATGGCCGATTTGATGGCCTCTTCAAGAGTTTGAATCAGGGTCTGCCGGTCAATGCCCTTTTCTCTGCTGACCTGTTCGATCAACCGCTTGAGTTCACTGGCCATAAGTTAAAACTCCCTCCACCTTGGGCATAGTTCTTTATTCCATACCGCCGCTCAATTCGTTTTGCGCTCCATGGATTCGAAATATAAAAGCTTGGCCCGTTCGATCAGGGACAGTGGTATCAAATAGCTCCTCGCTTCACACTCAAGCCTTACTCCCTGAGGGGAGACATCCTTGAGTTCGCCTCGGAAGCTCCGACGGTTCTCTACGGGCAATGCCGTTCGGACTTCGATTACGTCGCCTATACACTTTTCAAAGTGCTCGAGCTTCCTGAGCGGCCTGTCAATGCCGGGCGAAGAAACCTCCAGGTTGTATGGGGTCTGGATCAAATCGGCCACATCGAGCAAATCACCCGCTATACGGCTTACCTCGGCGCAATCCTCAACCGATATTCCACGATCAGCGTCAAGAAAAACACGCAGCACCCACCCTGAAGATTCCCGCCGATATTCGATTTGCAATATCTCCATGCCCTGGGCCGCAATCACCGGCTCAAGAAGGTTCCTTATTTCGCCGATCAGTTCGTTTTCCTCCCTTTTTATCTCCTGAGCCAATATAGGTCCCTTCCGCTCAAGATTTGCCGCAAAAAAAAAGTGGGTCGCACAACCCACTTCTTCCAGCAGACTGACAATGTTCAAATTCCAGTTAGCAACAAACCTTAACTCAGAATCCACAATAGTCGTCATCCGCTGATCGAAGCAGGCCTGGATTCCAAGCCCCCTCGAAAAGGGAAACCCTCCAAAAAACAGCAAGGGAACCTCTCGACCTGGAGCGGGCGACGGGATTCGAACCCGCGACCCCAAGCTTGGGAAGCTTGTGCTCTACCAACTGAGCTACACCCGCAAGTGAGCCGTAACGACATATTTTAAAAATATGAAACGCCCCGGTCAAGCAAAATTACGGCCCGGATTTGGCGGAGTGTAAACAACTAAAGGTTCCCCGTTCGATGTGCCTTGTGCCGATGGAATCACTCTGCGAAAAAGCTGCCTCAAATCGGCCCATGCTTGTCCTGCTCGACCTGTGCCGGGAAGAACCTGTCGATGCAGACCCTCGCCTCATCGAGCCATCGCCTCCGTTGATCCGCAGTGCTCGTAACTACGACCCCGAAGGTCCTGCGGTAAAAACCGCTCACGCCGCACAGACCAAAAATGCAGTTGCGCCAAATCGTATCGAGGGGATCTCCAAAAACCGTTTTCTCCCGTTCGGGTTCGGTATTGGATGTGTTGAATACGATCGCCGTTTCGGCCTTGAGCAACCCTTGAGGTACTCCCTCCCCTGAATCCCCTTCGAGAAACCTGTACGCAACGCCGGGGCGCAGCACCCTGTCGACCCAGCCTTTAAGTATGGCCGGGGGCTGGCCCCACCAGTTGGGATGTACGACAACGATACCCTGCGCTTCGGCTATTTCCTTGCAGTGGTCCAGGACACACTGCGACACATTGGCGTTTTCGGCAATTTCCTCCCTAGGCAGGAGTGGATCGAATTTTTCCCTGTATAAATCGTGGAAGGCCGCGTCGTGTCCGTTTTTCATAATTTGTTCGACCACTGCGTCTGCAATAGCGTGATTAAAACTGCCTCTGTCGGGATGGGCAAGAATGACTGATATGCTCATCGTGACCTCGTCCTCAGACACATTTAACAGCAATCGCCAAGCAGCGTCGCCGCCAAAGAGCATAGCACAAACCGGGTTCGGATCGGGCAATGATTTTACCGCCACCGAACGGGCGTCAGGCAAAAGCGGTCCCGCGCTTAGCGGGATTGCCCGCAACTGCTTTCGTTGCGTGGCGATTCTTGAGCGCGCATAACGCCTCTTGAATTGGCGTTTTATGCGGGTTTGCCCCGCAATGAGGGACTGCCGGTTTTTGCCTGCCGTAGGTAAACAACTTTGTGCATGTAACATAAATTGTCGTATACTACTGCACTTTCAGTCTTCGGCAGAGTGCTGGAAAAGGATACGCCTGGGGGAGAATCATCACGGTTCACGGCTCACGGTTCACGGTTTTGCGGCATTCTGTCAGCTTGATTCGGGAGCTTGTGCGCCGGTTTTGGAGGTCTGATATCAATAACGGGGGAGGGGCCGATGTCTCGGAAAGAATCACCACGGTTCACGGTTTACGGTTCACGATTCACGGATCACGGATCACGGTTCACAGTTCACGCCTCACGTATCACGTATCACGGATCACGATTCACGGCTCACGGTTCGCGGTTGGCAATAGTGATCGCGCTGGTTGCCTTCCTGAGCTTCTTAACCGCCGTTGCGCTCCTTGCCGCTGAAAGCGGTCCGGCCCAATCTTTAAAGATAACTCGAATAACGCCTTCGGGTAATGACGTTCCCCCGGGCAGGCAGATCGTATTCGAATTCGACCGCCCGGTCGTGCCTCTTGGCAGAATGGAAAGGAATGCTTCAGAGATACCCATTACCATTGAACCGGCACTCTCCTGCCGGTGGCGGTGGCTAAATTCTTCCAACCTCGCGTGCCATTTGGATGAACAGCACGCAATGGCGCCGGCGACCCGCTACACTGTAACCGTCGGGCCCGGCATCAAGTCCGAGGACGGGGCGGTCTTGGCGGAACAACCGCTTACCCACTCTTTTATTACACAGCGGCCCAAAACCGCCTCCGCGACATTCGAAAAGTGGCTTTCGCCGGTGCAGCCGCAAATGAGCCTGGCTTTCGATCAGGTTGTGCGGCAGGATTCCGTTGAGGCGCATGCATTTTTCAGGGCCGCGCCGGGCTTGAGAGTCGGGGCGAAAGTCCAGGCGGACGATCGCTACGACAGATTTGAAAAGCCCGGCCTCCACTGGCTGCTGAGCCCGGTCTCCGATCTTCCTCCGGACAAGGTCGTCCAGCTGCTTGTCGAACCCGGAATCCAACCTGTGACCGGCAACGAACCGGGCATCGAAAACCGGGCGGTCTTCAGCCTTCAAACACTCGGGCAGTTTCGTTTCGTCGGCGTGCAGTGCACAGACCTGGCCGGCGCCTCTTCTCTCATTCGCGCGGAGTCTCGGGCTCCCAAAAATGCGCCTCAAACCAGGTGCAACCCTCAAGAACGTGTCATGCTCCTCTTCACCTCCCCGGTCGCCGGGTCGGAACTAAGGAGCAAGGTCGCTGTCACCCCGGTGGAAAAGGGTGAACCGGCCGGCAGCCTCTGGCCTGAATTTTACCAAACTGCATCGTGGCTCAGGTTTTTGCCTGAAAAGGGCCGCTTTTTCAAGTATGAGCTCGAAGAAGGATCTCTCAGGCCGTTCAGCAGTTACCGAATTCATGTAAAAGCCAAAAGCCTCAAAGACGAATTCGGCAGGCCGATTACGGGGGCTGTCGACGCGCATTTCGAAACGGACCATTTGCCCCCGGAATTGTACCTCTACAAGGGCATGTCGGTCCTTGAAAAGGGGCTCGATACCGATTTGCCCGTCTTTGCGGCCAACATCGACGGAGTCGATCTGCGTTATGAGACCTTTACGGCGGCAGCGGAAAAATCTGCGGCAAAAACTGTGACGCTTCCCGGCCCCAGGGTCCACGACGAGTTGACTGCCTTACCCCTGGGCGTGCGAAAGCTGATTCCTGCTGAATCAGGGGTCCTCACAGGCACTGTCTCGCCCCGCCCGTCCATCCCCCGGAAAACGGAATACCCCGACTGGAATTTCTTGCTTGCGCAGGTGACTCCCTTCCATGTTCACGTAAAAGTGGGACATTTTAATACGCTGGTCTGGGTCACCGACTTTCAGACAGGTGAGCCGGTTCCGGGTGTCAGCGTGGAGGTCCGCAAAGATTCCCTCAAGAACTTGGGAGCGCACCCTGAAGCCCTTTCCAGGGCCGTCACCGATTCCAACGGTCTGGCCGAGCTGGCCGGGACCTCGCAGATAGATCCCGACCTCAAAGACGCTGAGGGCTACGGGCGCGCCGACAGTTCACAAGGGCTCCTTGTGCTTTGCCGCAAAGGGAGCGATGTGGCGCTGGCGCCCATGATGTATCCCTTCAGGGTCGACTCCGAGGGAGCCAACTACCAGTATATCCCCTCGGGAATGAAATTGCGGCACGGGCACATAGCCGCCTGGGGCGCCACGGCCCAGGGCATCTATAAGCTTGGTGACACGGTACAGTACAAAATCTATGTAAGAGACCAGGAAAACCGCCGCTTTATACAGCCGCCGGCCGCTTCCTACACCCTCAAGGTCATGGACCCAACATCCAGAGTCGTCTACCAGCGCGACAAAATCGAACTCTCGGAATTCGGCGCCATGAACGGCGAGTTTCCAATTCCCAAAAATGGCGCGGTCGGCTATTACAACTTCCATGTCGAACCTAGCTTCGCAAAACTTGACCTCGAACCGCTCAAGGTGCTGGTAAGCGATTTCACCCCTTCGCCCTTTCGGGTTACCACCGATCTCAACGGTAATATTTTCGGCGCGGGCGAGTCCGTTACCGTTTCCACCCAGGCAAAACTCCATGCAGGGGGGCCTTATGGCGGAGCAGACCTGGGTGTGACGGCCACCGTAGAACCACAGGATTTTCGGCCCGACAATCCCCTTGCGCGTGATTTTCAGTTCGATGTTGTAGAAAAGACCGGCAGAGAAGAGGGGACTGGAGAGACCAGGCCGGAGGTCCAAACCGTTTTCCAAACAAAAGACAAACTGGACTCTAGCGGCAATTCGGAAACACGGTTTACGCTCGCCGAACTGCCGGTCTACTACGGACGGCTCACCGTCGAGAGTTCGGTTAAAGACGAAAGGGGTAAATCCGTGGCGAGCCGCGCCACGGCGGCCTGCTTTAGCCGTGAGCGTTTTGTGGGGCTTGACCAGCAGGACTGGGTCCTTACGGAAGGAAGCCCCGCCAGGGTAGCTTTCATCGTGACCGATCAGACCGGGAAAACCGTCCCGGGCGCGCAGGTAAAAATAGAAATCCAGAGTCTCCGAACCAGGGCCGCTCGAGTAAAGGGGGCGGGAGACGCTTACCCGACTCAATACGAACAGGAATGGGTTCCCGTCGAGACCATGAGCTTGTCGTCCGGCGATGACCCGCAAACCTTCGAATTTACTCCGAAGTCCTCCGGGACGCTCAGGATAGTGGCCGCTGTCTCAGACCCAAAGGGCCGCGAGCAAAAAACCGGTTTGCGCCGTTGGGTTGCAGGGAAAAGTTTTGTCCTCTGGAGGACGGAGGAAGGAAATCTGCTCAACATCTACCCGGATAAGGAACAGTACCGCGTCGGAGACACGGCGCGGATCTTCGTCCAAAACCCGTATCCGGGCGCAAAGGCCCTGGTTACCGTGGAACGCTACGGCGTGCTGGATCACTGGGTGAAAACCCTTGAACACAGCGCCGAGTCGATCGAAGTCCCGGTGCTGCCCGATTACCTGCCGGGATTTTATGTCTCTGTGACGGTGATGTCCCCAAGAGTTGCCAAGCCCCTGGGCCCGGGAGGTGAAGACCTCGGCAAACCCGCCTTCCGCATTGGTTACGCGCAGATAGAGGTCAAGGACCAGTTCAAAGAAATCGAAGTCAAATGCAATCCGGACAGAGAAGTCTATAAACCTCGCGACACTGTGAAACTCCAGTTCGAAGCCCGCCCCAAAAACATTTCGCCGGGCGACCCTGCTCAACCCATCGAGCTTGCGGTGGCAGTGCTCGATGAGTCGGTCTTCGACCTTCTTCGCGGTAAAAGAGACGCCTTCGACCCCTACGGAGGCTTTTATAAGCTCGATGAGCTGGATATGGTGAATTACAACCTGATAATGCAGCTGGTGGGAAGGGACAAGCTCGAGAAAAAGGGAGGATACCCTGCGGCGGCTGCCGGGTTCGACCTCGGCATGCGGTCGGTCTTCAAGTTTGTAAGCTACTGGAACCCCTCCATTCGTGTCGACGCGCAAGGCAGGGCAAACGTTGAATTCCAGTTGCCGGATAATCTGACCGGGTGGCGAGTGCTCGCAATGGCCGTATCTCCCGGAGACCGGATGGGTTTGGGGGAAGCCGTCTTCAAGGTCAATCAGCTAACGGAAATAAGACCTGTGCTCCCAAACCAGGTCCTTGAGGGAGATGCCTTTTCGGCCGGCTTTTCGGTAATGAACCGCACGGCGGAGAGCCGCAATATCGAAGTGAAAATCGCTGCCGCCGGCCCGGTCGTTCCGGGTAAAGAACCCGGCCGGGGGCAAAGCGCAGCCGCAGAAACCGTGCGGACGATAGCCGCCGAGCCGTATAAGCGCTACACGGTCCGGCTGCCGTTAAAGGCCGTAGGTAAGGGTGAGATAGTGTTCACCGTGCAGGCTGGAGACGATAAGGACAGGGACGCATTCAAGCACGTGTTGAAGGTCCTTCCGCGTGTCAACCTGAGCGTCGCTGCCGCCTACGATTCTATCCTTGCGGGCGAGGGCTCCCAAAAAATCGAATTCCCCGCCGACATGCGTCCTGAATCGAGCCTGCTGAAAGTGGGCTTTTCGCCTTCCATTCTCTCAGGGCTGGAGGGGCCCTTCCATTTCATGAAAGTCTACCCCTTCGAGTGCTGGGAGCAAAAGATAAGCCGGGCGGTCATGGCAGGCGCTGCCGCTTCCCTTGCGCCCTGGTTTTCGCCTTCCTTCTCGTGGCAAAACGCCCCGGAGGAAGCCGACCGTATACTGGCGGAAGCTTCCGAGTTCCAGGCGCCAAACGGCGGAATGGCGTTCTATGAGCCCCGCGATGACTATGTGAGCCCCTTTCTCAGCGCTTTCACAGCCAAGGCCTTCAACTGGCTCAAAGAGTCCGGCCATACGCCGCCCGCGCCGGTCGAAGAAAAACTTACGAAGTATCTTCTCGATATTCTCAAGCGCGATCAGACTCACGATGTCGTTTCAAAAAGCGTTCTTTCCGACGTAAGGGCGCTTGCCCTCTCCGCCTTGGCCGACAACGGCAGGCTCTCGCGCGCCGACCTGGAACGGCTTCATATGCACCGCGATGAGATGAGTCTTTTCGGCTTGGCCATGTTCCTGGATGCACTTGGCAAAGAAGACAAAGAAAGCAGGGAAAGCAAAGAAAGCAATCCAGGCAGGGGAGCCCCCGATACTCTGGAAATGAGAAAAGAAGTGCTGGCAAAAATTCTCGCCCACTCCGACCAGACCAGCGGGACACTCAGATTTACCGAGCAGCGCGACTCGGCGCTGCGCTCCATTCTCTGTTCTCAGGTCAGGGATAACGCCGCAATCCTCATGGCGTTTTTGTCCTGCGGCGCGCCCCCCTCTGCTCAAGGAGGCCCGGGACAATTTGCCGGCGATCTTGGCGATATCCCGCAAAAACTCATGGCGACAATCGCTTCGAGCAGAAAAGGCCTGGACCATTGGGCCTCCACCCAGGAAAACCTCTTTGCGGCTATGGCGGCTGTTCGCTATGGCAAAACGTTCGAAACCGGGAAACCTCAGTTGAGCTTCCAGGCGCTCCTCGACCGGCAGCCGCTTGGCCGGGGCAAATTCGAAAACCTATCCGATAAGCCCCTAACATTTGAATACCGGCCACAGACTTCGGATATGGGGCGAAAGGCCGACGTGACTGTGCGCAGGGAAGGCGAGGGCAGGCTTTATTACGATACGGTGCTTGCCTATGAACCGGCCGAGACGAGCAGCGACCTGATCAATGCCGGGATCGAGATCCACCGCGAATACAGTGTTGAGCGCGATGGGAAATGGGCGCCGGCAAAAAATCCCGTAGAGGTCAGGACAGGCGATCTGGTAAGGGTCGATCTGTTCGTGTCGCTTCCCTCGGAGCGGTTCTTCGTCGTAGTGGTGGACCCTGTGCCCGGCGGCCTTGAGCCGGTAAACAGGGAGCTTGCGACCTCCTCGGACATCGACGCGCAAAAAGGAGAATATGAGTTTTCTCCCGGGTCCCTGCGAAACCGCTTCACGGACTGGCTGAGCTTCGGTCTGTCACGCTGGACTTTTTACCACAGGGAGTTGCGGCATGATTCGGCCCGGTTTTATTCCGAGAGGCTGGGCGCTGGACATTATTATCTTTCATACACTGCCCAGGCGATTGCGCCGGGACAGTTCGCGGCCCCGCCCGCCCGCGCCGAAGAAATGTATGAGCCTGACGTTTATGGCAAGAGCGCACCGGCGGTGCTCAAGGTGGAACTGGCCGAATAAGGAAAAGTTTTTATCGCCGTCCTTATAATCGTAGATGGAGGCGGCGCCTTCCCTTAAGCGCTGACTTAAAACCTCACGCGGGATGACCTCTGTAGGGGCGGGGTTTATCCCCGCCCGGTTTATCCTGGAAAGATTTCCTGGGAGCCGATACTTAAGTTAGCGCTTAAGCGGCGCCTTCCTTTCCAGTGACTGCCTCATGACGCCTTTCTCACGGGCAGCAGGTTCTTGGATTTATCCAGGAGCCGAAGGAAGGCCCACGCTGGAGGAGAGAGGTACTTTCGGTTCCGGTATCCGATCCCAAATTCGATTCTGGGAGATCCTTCGAGGATTTCTACCGCTTTCAGGGCGCCGTTCCTGAGTTCATCGTCTATTGCATCGTGTTCCAGAAAGGCTACCCCGTTGTCCTGCTGCACAAATTCCTTGATAAGAGAAATGCTCCCTGACTCCATTGCGATTAAGGGGCTTACCTTGAATTTGCGCAAATATTCAAGGACGATCTCTCTGACCGCCGAACCTTCCAGCCTGAGGGCTAATGGAATTTCGGATAATTGCATGACGGAGATTTCCGGGCCGGGTAAGTGTGCGCTTTTCGGTGAGGCAACGAGCACTACTTCGTCTTTGCCGATTACCTTGATCTTCAGCCTGCTGTCACTGGGCCTGTATTGAACCACTGCAAGTTCGTTGCGATGATCCCGGATGCTTTTGACCATTTCTGCGTTTGACCCCTTGTCGAGGATTACCTTGATTCCCGGATAGGTTCTCTGAAAAGCCATGATTAGAGGCATAAGGAGTTTCAACGGTACTTCCGGGCATCCTAGGCGCAGTTCTCCCGACTTACCCGTAGACACGTCCTCCAGAAGACCTTCTATCTCGTGAATCTCCTGGAAAATCAGCTCGGCCTTTTTAAACACGAGCGCCCCGGTGTCTGTGAGCCGAATGGTGTTCCCATCCCGGAGCAGGAGCCGCACCTTGACTGTCTCCTCAAGTTGTTTGATCTGCATGCAAATGGCAGGCGGCGTTACCATGAGCGCCTCGGCGGCTTTTGAGATACTGTTCAATTTTGCAGCCGTATAAAAAGAACGCAGCTGATTCATGTTCACAATCACGACTGAACCCCTGGAGTAATGTGCGTTTCAGCTAAAGTGAATTGCATTTAATATTAATTAAATTGCCTTGTCAAGCCTCAATTGCTATCTTCCTCACATGGGTATCTTGAAATCAGCCCAAAGACAGAAAAGAAAGGACCGAAAATGGAAAACTTGTCAATTTCACACAAACCGGTAGCCCCAATCATTCCCCCCGACATTCTATCTGCGGATACATACTTCGTTGCACGCAAATTGAAGGGCGTGGCGGCCTCATCCGGGATCGTCGAGGGTCCCTGCACAATCATCAGAAATTTGCAGGACCTGCACACTTTACAGGACGGAGCGATTCTTGTCTGTGAAACAGCCTCACCGGAACTGGCGCCGTTCATTCCGTTTCTAAAAGGATTTGTCGCAGAACGGGGAGGCCTCTTGTCCAATGCTTCAGGCTATGCGAGGCAGTACGGGATTCCTGCTGTTGTGGGCGCCACAGGGATCATGGACTCCGTCCACGATGGCGATGTCATCCGGGTGGATGGATCTACGGGCGCTGTGGATATAATCGGGTGAAAGAGCCGATTGATTGACGCTTCATCATGTCCATCGGGACATTGACCAGGGAACCGTACATGATCCCGGTCGGGATCCTCGATGTAATAAACGGCGCCGGCGCGGATGTGCCCTAAATATAAACAGTGCACGCCCCTGACTGCTGCCCGGTGCCTAAGGGATCTTTTTTTCATATGATTCTCCTTCTCAGGTC
>DASPQK010000410.1:0-4507 GCA_035624985.1 Syntrophobacteraceae bacterium
CGCCCTGGTCGCTTCCTGAGCGGCCACGATTCGCGCGTAAGCATCGGAGGTCTTGGGATCGTATCCGGCACTTACAAGCTGCGGATACAGATCGTTATAGACCCGCTGCATCGGTTCATCTTCAGCCAGGCCCTGCCGGTAATTGTCCGCAAATTTTTGCGACGCCTCCGCAAATTCCCGCGTCCGCGCGAGCATGGCCGGAACGTCCATTGCCTCCCGAAGAGTCATCCCATCCGGCCGTACACGCACATCGGGAAGGAGTTCATTGAAAGCATCGGTCCCCGCAAGCCTCGACACGAAATCAGCGCTCGGGATAACAATGTCTCCTTTTCTTGCCGTCGCCTCCCGGAGCTGCTGGTCGCGGTCCGGCAGCCATCCCAAAAGCGGATCGTCTCGAGGATCGAGCCTTAGCGGATCATACACGCCCGCTTGTTGATAAAGTGTCATGACCGGGTCGATGCCCACCATCATGTTCTCGACGGACGTCCCCCGCGTCTGATCCCGCATGAAATCGATAAAGGTCTGAAGGCTCCTGTTTCTGGTCTTGCTCTCGCCGGCTCCATCGGCCAGGTCTCTCAGGGCCTGCGCGTCAATATGAGCCTGCCGCGCCCTGAGACTATCCCCCATAAAGCGCATTCCCGCACCCGGAATTTCCATGAGCGGGAAAAGCTCCGCGCCCTCGACCATCGCATTTATGAGCTGCTCCTTGAATTGTTCCTGCTGTGCGGGATCGGTCAGAATCGTGCTGATATTGGGAGTGACAAACCTCGCCGCCTGCTCGCCGGCCATGTTCGCCACGGTCATCATGCCGTTTATGGCTGCCCCGCTCATCCCCGATCTGGCAATGGTCGCGGCAAGATTGCCAAACGCGGCGCTTATGGTCGGACGCTTCACCGCGTCCTCAAGTGTTCGGGTAACGAGCGCCGCAATCCCTGCCTGCGTAGTTTCACTCACATGCTCGCCCCCCGCCCTCGCTACAAAAAAAGTGATCGCGCCCGCCGTTGCAGCCCCCAGATATTTGGCCGGTTCGCTCAAAGGCTGCCCGGCATTGTCCTTTGCCTTATCGAGCGCCGCGTAGGTGTTGGCAGCCGAAGACCTCGCAAAATCAGCGGCCATGCCCCAAGTAAAACCGCCAATAAAACCGGGAATCGCCCCAACTCCCCCCGCAGCCGAACCCGCCGCGCCACCGGCAATGCCGAACACGGTCGCGCGCTCCGCGCTTTTCTCAAGACCACGCCCAAAGCCCGTAGCCCGTTGCAAATACCCCCAGCCGCCCGGATACTGCGGAAGAGCCGCAAGCTGGGTCTGTATCTCGGCTTCCCGCTTTTGGTCTCCGGGATAGGGAGCATGCAGCATCTTGCGGGTGTTGATCCAGCCGAGCTCATCCTCTAAGAGCGCCCGGCTGTTGTCGGACTCAAGGCTCTTCGCAAGCTTCGAGACCGCATCCAGCTTATCGAAATCATCCAGAGCCATCCTCACCGCAAGAGGATTATCCGCAGCCATGTTTTGAAGCGTAGGATTTTGCGCCGTTATTTCCCTGTTCTTCCGGATCTGCAATTGCTGCTCAAAACCTGGCAGGTCCGCCTCGACAACCGGCTGCGGCACCCCCAATTCATCGGCCACCGCTTTCGCCCTGGCCACAACGTCCGGGTTTGCCCCCTGCGCTTGCAACGGCAAGTTGCTATGGCACGCTTTAGGGGCGAAGACGGTCCAACTGATCAATGAAAACGTCCACGTTGAGTCAGTCCGTGACGATGTCGAGACTCTTGTGATGGATGCACAGGTGCTGGAGGAGATTCTCAAGGATGTCGAGCCGGGCAAGAGGGCACGGGAGATCGAGATCAAGCTTATCGCACGGCTGCGCAGGCACGCCGGCAACCCCGTATTCACCGCGTTGGGCGAACGGCTGGAGAAAATCAGAGAGCGCCATGAGCAGGGTTTCCTGAACAGCCTGGAATTTCTGAAGGCAATCCTGGAAATCGCCAAAGAGTTCGTCGAAGCCGGGCGGGAAACCGACCCGGAGGTAGATCGAGACCGGGCCAAGGAGGCTCTGACGGAACTGTTCAAGGAAGCCAAAAACAAGAACACGAACATCATCGTCGAGCGCATAGTGGCTGACATCGATGAAATCGTGAAGAAAGTCCGCTTCCCCGCCTGGCAGCAAACGACCCAGGGTGAGCGCCTCGTGCAGAAGGAACTCCGGCGCACGCTTCTGAAATCCAAGCTCCACACCGACCAGGAGCTGTTCGACAAGGCATATGCGTATATAAGGCAGTATTATTGATCCTTAGTCTGCAAGGGCGCTGGTGAGGTTATTCATGGCTGCCAAAGATATGGTTCTGACCGAAATTTAAAAACTGGCCTAATTGACATATTAATTGCATGTTCATTGGGAAATGGTATGGTTTTGTGTTGCGGGATCCGGGCATTCCAAGATCTCTTCCGGATGGAATCCGATCCCGAAATGCGCTTCGGATGCGAGGCGCACAAATTGATGCATTTTTCGGTTCTGATCTTCCTGCTTCCGTGATCAGGCACCCAGTTTTTCAGCGTATCTTCCGACTGACTGGCGGACTGATCCATTTTACCGGAGTCCCTTGGATTCCCAAACTTCCGGCGGATGGTCATCGACAGGTAACCAGCTTTTATGGAAAACATTCAAATCAAAGACCTGGTTGAATACATTGCGCGTTGTCTTGTGGAACATCCCGAACAGGTTATGGTTAAAGAGATTGCCGGGCACCAGATATCCATTATAGAGTTGCGGGCAGCCAAAGATGACCTCGGAAAAATAATCGGCAAGGAAGGCCGAAATGCCGACGCTATGCGGACCATCGTGAACGCGGCCGCGACGAAACTGAAGAAACGCGCTGTGCTGAGCATTCTCGAATAAGGGCGTGCTTGAAGGAATATATAGAGTCGGAGAAAACTGAGATAGCTGCCTCAAGTTCGCGTTTTTGCCAAAACCCGATCTCTTTGGGAGTTTTCTCTGACCCATAGACTTCCGGCTGCACTGGAGATTGCAAATGAACCGGTTCGAGGAATTCCTGGGTAAGGCATGTGATGGATGCCTTCTATGTAGATACGCAAGGGAAAATCCCAAAACTGTGACAGGAAGGATCATGTCCTGGCATGGTAAATGGTGTCCGGCTTGGAAGGCACAGCAAAAGATTGAATATGAACGGCAGCAAGAGGCGAAGAGGAGGCGTAACTCACCGAAGGAATTTAGAAAGAATAGATGAAAATTTATTTCGCAGGGCCGCCATTCTCAGAAGCTGAGCGTGATGGGATGCAGGTGGCAAGGAAGAAATCGAAGAACTGAATCAAATGGCAAACAGGTCAAGTTGCTCTGGCCCTATGAATTTGTTTCACAATCCGAAAATTGATCAGCTTGGCCAGGAGGCCAAGTTGGAGATTTTCTCTCGCTGCAAACCTCATCTCGATGAAGCCGACATGGTAGTCGCGCTGCTTGATGGTCCACAGGTGGATAATGGCAGTGCATGGGAAATCGGCAGGTTTCAATGCAAAAAGATCACCCGAAAAGAAAATTATCGGCGTCAGAACTGCCTGCCGCTGGGCGGGAGAAAGTGAAGACGCCGTAGTAGATACGCTGACAGAGCGCTTGCGCGATCGGGTTGTGAGGAGCACAGACAAGCTTTTAGAGTTGATTTTCCAGCGGTTCTGATGGGGCGGCCTTAAAAAAGGAATCGAACATCAATCCCAAGGAGGAACTCAGGTTAACCGGAGGATTAATATCGTCCCTGCATTCAGGATTTGATTTTAGTAACTGGAATGTATAGTATTGCTTTTGTGAAATTAAAGTATCCCCTGCGAGTTCGAAGACGATTAACGTTCTCCAGGAGATCGTAAAACGAACCGGCAATGCCTTTCTGAAACTATCTCCGGTAAGCGTTTCCTCCACCCTCGGGTCGAGTAATCTATCGGATCTGGCTGAAGCGGCGTTCATCCGAAAAGGACAATCATGAATATTTTTGTAGGAAGTCTCTCATTTAAGACAACAGAGCAGGAATTGCAAAACGCCTTTGAGGCATTTGGCGAGGTGGATTCCGTCAAAATCATTGTGGATCGTGAGACGCTCAAATCGCGTGGATTTGCATTCGTTACAATGCCCAACGATGATCAGGCAACGGCTGCAATCGCCGGGCTAAACGGCAAAGAGATAAACGGTTTCGCTCTTAAGATAAACGAAGCAAAACCCCGAGACTCACGGGGGAGCCCAAACCGTGAGCGTAGTGGAGTTGGTAGCGGAGGCAACAACCGAAGCGGGTCCGATTACGGTTTTGGGAGCAGATCAGCAGGCTATGGCTACAATAGAGATCGGACTGGTGGCGTAAACAATAAGGACGACAGTGATATCTACGACAGTAAAGCAGGTCGAAGCGGCGGTGGGCACGGCAGAAAAGGCAGAGGAGGCGGTAGCCGCGGCTCGGGTGGTCGCTCAGGCGGAGGCAGGCGTTCCTACTAAGTTTAACCTCGCCAATTCCGG
>DASPQK010000411.1:0-5057 GCA_035624985.1 Syntrophobacteraceae bacterium
TACCCTTTTCATTATTTAAGCCTCCTCTTGTCTTGTCGAATTCATTACGCGTCTTACGGTCCTTTAAACAGAGACTTTACCTGACGATGCCAAACTGAGAACGTCATGTCACATTTTTGCTTTTGTTTTGGTCCTCCTTTCCGACTCGCAAGAGCGTCCCAGAGTTTTTCCTTTTTGCCCGGTGAAGCTCCCTGCGCTGAAGATGCTCAAAAGTTCATGGATATCGGCAAATGATTTTCTCTCAGGATATCCGGGTTCCTCCACCGTACCCGCAAGTTCGCCGGCTTCACGGCGATAGATCCGCACGATATATGTTTCCAATTGCCCCTCCGTATGGATCTGGATTTTGCCCCTTGATCGCACAGGTCCGGTTACGGATCGGTTACCGATTCCCGGAAAATTGAAAAAAAGATGACGGGGAGTAAAAAAATTTCAGAAGTGCGTTCGGCGGACTTATTTTCCTGCGGTGCCTGATATGGCCTTATAAATGGCTTTGGTTCTTTCGGAAGGTTCGATTCCCAATTTCGCTGAAAGCAACTTCCTGCAGCGGTTGTAAGTCTCCGCCGCATCTACATGCCGGCCAAGCTCTTGATGGCAGACCATGAGACGCTGGTATAATTGTTCGGAAAGGTCGTCTATGTCGATCCCCTTGAGGTAGTATTCCGTTGCCCTCTCCCATTGCCCCCTTTTTTCGAGCAGATTACCTATGCTTGTTATCGTGCGTGAAAATTTGCTTCTCAACCGCTCGCGGTAAGAAATCGTACAGATCTGTCCTTCATCCGCCGGGAGGTAATGCCCACTGTAGATCCCGACGAGCTTTTCAACGATCTGTAAGATTTTTGAACTTTCTGCATCAAGACAGACCGTTTCCTCTTCAAGCCTTCCTTGAAACTGCGCAAGGATTCTTTCGAATGCCAGAGCGTCAACCCAACAATAACGGGGATCGAGGGAAACTTTTCCTTCCTGGAAGCGTATGGCGCCCTCAACTCCCGTGAGATGCCGCAGACGGGAAATGGTCGTCTTCACAGCAATGTGCGCCCTGTCGCCAGTTGCATCCGGCCAAAGGCATTCGGCGATGTATTCCTCGGACAGCTCGCCGCCTCCGTTGGAAATCAGGACCTTGAGCAATTCCAGCGGTCTTTTCTGGACCTTTCCCGAAAACTGCACTGCTTCACCATCCCTTACGATCACGAAGCGTCCGAGGGTGAAGATTTTAAGCCCCCAGGGCCACTTTTCACAATCGAAGGGCGGGGGATCGGGCATGAGATTGCGCTTACGGACCAGGCGCCGCACATAGTCCACCTCGATATCGGCTCCCAGCGCCCTTTGGCAAAGCTCTGCCATCATGGCCGGTATCCAGGCATAGTATGTGTTGAAATATTCCTTTTCACGTCCAATTGACATCGCCTTCTCAAGTGAAATCAACCCGGAAGAATCATCCCCTTTATCGAAAGCGAACTTGGCTTCGGCCAGAAGAGCGGTAAACTCTGCAAAAGGCAGACGGCAAGAACGGGCAACGACATAGCACTCGGCAAGATGAACCGTTGCCTCGCGGTCCCTTTTGAGTTCGTGCAGGGCCATGGCGCAGCCCAAATGTCCGGGGACACTGGTTTGCAAAACGCCGGCCTGCAAACCGAACTTCAAAGACATTTCCTCGTGGTGAAGAGCGTTCGAAAAATCTCGCTTGAGAAGTGATCTCCACCCGTGCAAGTGGTGGTAGAATTCCTTGGTCCAAACCGACGTCTGGTCCAGGTGCATCTCCATTTTCTTCAGGAACGGCTCGGCCGCCTCAAGATTCTCGGAATACAGTGCGACGTGAGCCCCATGACCCAATAAAAAGGCGTCCAGCACGTGAATCCCGGTCCGCGAGGCAATCTCCAGCCCTTCTTCCACTGCTTTCCTCATATCCTCAAACTCTGCTGTGAACGAACAATATACCGTTTCAAGAACTTTCAAAAATATCCGGAGAAAGGGAGGTATACCCGGTGTTTGAATCATTTCGTGGAATATATCCAACAAAGGTCCCGAAGTTCGGCCCGAGAACAGGTATTGGACGGCTAAAGCCTGAAGTATTTGTGTCCTTATGTTTTGATCGGTGATCTCAGGCAGAATAGAGAGGGCCAACTCCTCGGTCTTTTCAAGGTCCGGATGCCACGGCTGCCTCAAAGCCATTGCGCTGAGCCTGTTTGCCGTAATTCGGGCCTGGATCTCAAAGGAAGGGAAATCAGGGAATTCCAATAATACCTCATCGAGTAAAGCCAGCGTTTCATCATAAGGCTTATATGAACCGGCTGAAAAAGTGGTCGAGTCAAATAATCCCGACAGTGAAAAGAAAATCCCGGCCGTATCGCGTTGTGTCCTGAACAGCTCAAACGCCTTCTCGAAAAGGGTGCGGCTTTCGGAAGGCGAGTATAAGAGGCGGCATGCCCCAGCCCAGTAAAGAAGCCATGGTTCAGCTTCCAGGACCGTTTCGGGAAGTCCTCCGATCCAGCCCTCCAGGGTTTTGCTCCGGCCTTGGCGTGCAAGACCCGGGGCATGCTTTAAAATCAACAGTACAGCGTCCGGCCAGGCTTCTGCTCTTTTCAGAAGCTCGACGGCATCGTCGTGTTGACCGTTTGCTTCCAGAATCAGGGCTGCTTTTTTTTGAAGGCTTATAAGTTCTCCGGGGTCAATGACCTCGGCGGCAAGGCGCCGCAGGAATTCATGGAAGAGGGGATGATGCCGGTAAACGGCGGTCTCCGATTCCAGCTTTTGAGTGAAGTAGTTCTTGCCGTTCAGATCAGAGAGGATATGCTGGGCTTGATGGTTTCCGGTGAGATCCTGAGCCATTTTCGCAGACATCTGTTGAAACAGTGATGTTTTCAGCAAAAAGTCCTGAGTGTCGGGGTCCGCCCTGTCGAATATTTCTCTTGAAAAATATTGAAATATCTCTTTTGAAGCGCTCACTTTCGGCAGAACGGACTCGATACCGCTGTTCCCTGCCCCCTCCAAAAGAAGCACGATTCCGGCGGCCCATCCGTCAGTTTTTTTGTGAAGCTCTCTCAGCACTTCAAAGGAAACCTCCTCGCAGCCTCGAAGGCGGACCATCTCATTTGATTCATCCAGGGTCAACTTCAACTCGTCCCAGCCGATTGTCTTCATCAGGCCGTTTGCCTTCAATCGTATAAAAGCTTCCGGCGGGTCTTCCCTGCTCATGAAGATGATTTTCATCCCCTTGGTCGGGACTCGCGAAATGCCTGCATACAAGATTTCGTGAAATTGCGCCCTCTGCGGGACCTCGTGAAAGTTGTCAAAAACGATGGCGAAGGGTGAGGCGCTATCCTCGGCAAGCGGCATCAGCCGGTCGTACACATTTTCAAAGAACCGCCGCGAAAATGTTGGAATTCCAAGGAGATACTCGGGAGTAAGAAACGGCAGAGGTTTTCTTTTGCGAAGATTGGCTCTTTGCGCCGCCAACCCCAGATAATAGAAGAAGCTCGCCGAATCGGAGTCTCCTTCATCGACCCGGTACCAAAGAAAATGCATTTGCCGGGCTTCGAGCCAGCTTGTCGCAAGCGTGGTTTTGCCCGTTCCCGGTGGTCCGGTTATCCAGACGATTGGCTGATGGCGGCCGTGATCGAGCAATTGAAAAAGTCTGCGACGCGGAAAAACGCCTGGAGAACTCGGACGGGTAATTTTGGCCGGCAATACCGACGCCTTCATCTTAACTTCTCCCGTCTGAGTTTAGGACATCTTTCGGCAGATAATAAGGGAAGCGTCCCGGTATGTCAATTACACATGCCCAGCGTTCGCTCTGCTGAGAATCTTGCCGGCGTTCTCGCCGTGGGCAGCCACACCGATGAGCCTGATCTTGCGCGATTGTTTTGCCTGGCAGACAGGCTTGTCTGCGGATTCGGACCAAATTTCCTGCACTCAACCACCCGCATTTATTGTCCAAATCCCTTGGGCAGCCCTCATTTTCTGTTCTTCCGGCAAATGAGCACCTGGCGGAGATGGACGAAAACCCGCCGCCCTCCCCCTTCAGGGTCTTCCTGTTCCCTGGAACTCTTAACCAAACGCTTTGCGAAAACGGAATGGGGACCTAAAGGATTTGCCTTATTACTTCCTCGAAGCAAAAAGTTTTCATGTTGATCTTTGACTTTTATCTTCTTCGTGGTGGTCCCTCGCACCTGCTTTTTTTTAACCACAAAGGGCGCAAAGGGCACGAAGATAGCCAGGAGGTGCATCATTAATCATTCGTCATTCATCATTCATTATTCGACATTCATTATTCGTCTTTCCTCAGCCCTCTCCACCACTCAGGTGGTGAGCGGCGCAGAGCGCCCGACCCGGTCCGCGCGTTTCGCGAACGCCGGGGCCTTCTAATACGGAGTTGCATTCAAAATTGGGCGGGGGTAAACCCCGCCGCTACAAGGGGAGGGGGAGCGCAGCGAATGCGTCGCGCGATGTATGCCCTCCCGAAGGCAACGATTTGAACGCAACCCGGTATAAGACGGAATCTCCTGCCATTTTAAATAGGATGTCCGATGCTTCTTTATCAGGGGTTGAGATTCCCCCCTGTTTCATATTCCAAGCCCCCGGAGAATTTCAGCAAACGCCTCAATCAGAGCCTCTATTAAAATACCTTGCAATCCGGTGACATAAACCAATTCTTCAGACGGCCTCCGCCTTCTTGAGCGCAAACACGAACCTGGTTCCCCGACCCTGGTTGCTGATCACTTCGATGCTGCTTCCGTGACCCTCGACGATTTCTTTCACTATGGCCAGGCCAAGTCCGGAGGTCCCTTGCTCTTCATATCCCGGCACTCGAAAAAATTTTTCGAAAATGTGGGGCAAATTCTCCTCGGGTATCCCTTCGCCCGTATCTTCCACGGAAAAGAGCACTTCGCCGCCTCGCTCACGAACGGAGAGCCTCACCTGCCCACCGGGAGGAGTGTGCTTGAGCGCATTACTCAACAGGTTTCTAAATACAATTTCCAGCCTGAGCCTGTCGGCAACGATCCAGGGGGGATTCTCCGGCAGATCGAGGGCCAGAGCTATGCCGCGGTCGGCAAAAG
>DASPQK010000412.1:0-14331 GCA_035624985.1 Syntrophobacteraceae bacterium
TCCTGGCGAGGCTAAAGACCTGGAAGCCTCCGCTGTCGGTCAAAATCGGGCCGCGCCAGCCCATGAATTTATGAAGTCCTCCAAGGCGAGCGATCCTTTCGTCTCCCGGGCGCAGGTAGAGGTGATAGGTATTCGCAAGGATGATTTGTGCTCCGAAGGACTCCAGTTCGTCCGGAGAAATGCTCTTCACGGACGCTGCCGTTCCGACCGGCATGAACACAGGAGTAGCGACCATGCCCCGGGCGGTTTCAATCCGCCCTGTGCGGGCGTTGCTTCCAGGGTCTTTGGAGAGAACCTGAAATTTCATGCTATCAACATTGCATCCCCGTAGCTAAAGAAACGATAGCGCTCCCGCACCGCATCCCGGTAAGCTGACAGTATCCGGGAACGTCCGGCAAAAGCCGACACCAGCAGGATCAGGCTGGACCTGGGCAGATGAAAGTTTGTCACCATGCAATCGACAACCGCAAAGCTGCAACCCGGATAAATGTAATAGTCGCACATGCCGCAAAATGGAATTAATTCGCCCTGCTTTGCATGGACCCACTCCAGGGTCCGAACGACAGTTGTGCCCACCGCGACCACCCGCCTCCGCTCGCCCTTTGCCCTGTTTACCGCTTCTGCTGTCTTTTTGCCTATTTCAATAAATTCCGCGTGCATCCGGTGTTGACGAATGTCTGCGCATCTTATGGGAGAAAAAGTGCCGTAGCCGATGTGCAGGGTTAATGCAACGACTTCTATTCCTGAGGCCGCAAGTCCGGCCAAAAGCGATTTTGTGAAATGAAGACCGGCGGTGGGAGCCGCCACGGCGCCGGGGTGTCTGGCGTACTCCGTTTGATAGCTCATGCGATCATTGGGCGCGTCCCGTCCGGATTCACGCTTGATGTAAGGCGGCAGCGGCGTGCGTCCGACTTGCTCAAGAATATCCACTATGGGGGAAGCTCCGGGAAACCTAACCCGAGCGATCCCATCCACCGGAGAACCAATCACCTCAGCGCTTATATCCCCTGAAAGTTCTATGACCTGCCCGGCTCGAACGGGTTTTGAGCCCCTTGTCAGGCAGCGGTAACCTTCAAGTGCTCCAAGTTCAGGGGATTTGTACGGATCGAGCACGAGCATCTCTACGCTGCCCCCCGTCTTCTTGCGGCCTGCCAGCCGGGCGGGGACCACACGGGTGTCGTTTACGACCAGCAGATCGCCCGGTTCTAAGTATTGTCCGATTCTATCGAAGCGGGAATGCCTGACTTCCCCGCTCAAACGATCGAGAACGAGCAGCCGTGAGTGTTCTCTCGAGGGGGCGGGACGTTGAGCTATGAGTTCAGGGGGCAGATCGTAGTCGTAGTCCTCGAGACTGAATGAGATCTCATTTTCAGCCGCCATTCTTGCGGCCCAGGTAAACGAGAAGCAGCCCGGCTACCATCAAGGCCGCCCCCATGATTCTGAGGGAAAGGGTGGACACTGAAAGGAGCCAATTAAGCCATTTTCTGACTTGCCCTGGGCTCGCCAGGTAGGGAAGTCCTTCCAGAAAACATATGAGGCCGATTACGGTAAGAATGTATGCATGCATCATCTACCCTCGCAAACGGACATCGGGTGTCAGGTGTCAGATATCGGGGCCCGGCGTCTTTTCCGATATCCGACAGCCGCTGCCCGACATCCGGCCCCAAGTATAACGTATGGAATCAATGAGGTAAGCAACAATTGACCCTCCCGTGAAAATTCTTCTCCATGAACTGTGAATTGCTGCCGTTTCGTAGACAAAAATCACTGCCTGCGCAACTAATACCAAGTTACGTAGAAAATAGCCATTTTCATGCTTCGCGGGTGAGGCGGAGCATCATGGATAATTGCGTTCAAGATCGATGTGATCGGGAGGGCATACATCGCGCGACGCATTCGCTGCGCTCCCCCTCGCCCAAGTAGGGTTGAGGTGCCGGGGTTTATCCCCATAAGCGCTCAAATAAGAATGAGGCTCTGCAAGGAGAAAGGACGTCATTCCCGCGAAGGCGGGAATCCAGCTTTTTGTTTTTTTCTGTAAAATCAATGAGTAATGCACTGGACCCCCGCTTTCACGGGGGTGACGAAAGTCCTAATCCTGCCATCGGTAAATTCAATAACTTACGCGCTTATTTAAGCGCTTATGGGGTTTATCCCCGCCCAATCTTGAGCGCAACCTGGTATAAAAAATGAACGGTGGAATCTTGGAATTTTATTGAGCGATAGATGCTCTCAGTGTATATAATGTATGATAGTAGTCCGCCTGCGGTCACTCCGTCGTGAAGGAGAGCCAAAATGAGAAGACTGTTGCCTGTATTTGTCGCCGTAAGCCTGATCCTGGCGGCGTATGCCCCCTTCGCCAATGCTGCGGGCCCACCGTCCAGGCCCCCGATCGAACAACCCCTGGTAAGTGAAGGCGAGTTCGCCGTAGAGCTGGCAAACGCCCTGAATTTAAGTTCGTCACATGATGAGGCTGCTGCCGAAAACTCTCTGGGCTCGGCTAACATTGCGCCGAAAAACGGATGGATTTCCAACTATCCCATGACGCCCGATATCATTTCAGAAGTCAGGGAAAGCGCCGCAAGATCGGCGTCCGCCGGAACTCTGAAGATGTCCGAGGCCGATGCGGCGGGCGCGGTGGACAGCGTCGGCATTGCAATGAATCTCCCGGTTAGAGCGGGGGGTGGCCGATACGGCTATGAAGCCCGTTCCAGTTCGAGTTCCGAATCTCAGTCGAGTTCCTCTTCCGAATCCCAGTCAGGCCCTGAAGCTCTTCCGTCTACCCCTCCTGAGGTTTCCCAATATGAGGAACCCGGCGCCGTTGATCAATACTATGACGAATACGGACCTCCCGTTGTGACCTATTATCCGCCTCCCTGGGCGTACGGATATCTCTACGATTGGGTCCCATATCCGTTTTGGTGGGGAGGGTTCGGATTCGGCGGCTTCTTTGTACTCGGTGATTTCGACGTGGACCGCCACGATCACCACAGGGACCACCACGATGGCCGCCACGACCACGGTGGTCAGGGTCGCCACAGGATTTCAAATCATGTGACCAATGCGAACGGCACGGTCGGCAGGATCAATGCGGTTACCCGCGCATCGACTGGAACGAGAAATGCCAGCCTCTCCGCCTCGGCCCGGTCAAGCGGGTCCGCGACGGGGTCGCGGTTCGGTTCCGCCAGTGCCCAGGCAGGCGCCTGGTCCATATTGAACCGGCAAACGGGATCGACCGCAACAGCCGGCGCCACGGCGTCAACAGTCTCGCGAAATCTCGCATCCCCAGGCACAAACACTCCGGCTGCGGCCTCGCGAAATATGGAAAATACCGGTGGAAGCACGCGTAACCCGGTCACAGTCATGCAAAATATGCGCAGGGCTTCGTCCGGCGGCAGTGAGGGGACAATTGGCCGGGGCGCCGCGTCGGCGCCTTCCTCTTTAAACATGCGGACCTTAAGCGGCAATGCGCCAGCGCGTTACTACAGTGGAGGCTACCGGAACAGCGGCGGTTTTGGAGGCTACCGCAGTAGTGGCGGTTTTGGAGGCTACCGCGGCGGCGGCATGGGCGGCCATGGCGGCGCAATGGGCCACGGCGGTGGCGGCGGACACCGTTAAAGACAATTGTGAATCAGTAATTACAAATTACGAATGAAATCGTTTCCATCCCATTCCTAATTCCTAATTCGTAATTGTTTTTGTTTATTTTTTGCGGGCCAGCTCTGCATTGAAAAGACCGTAGAAACTTCTGTATTCTTTCACTGCGCGGGCGAAAAGCACCTTTGCCTTTTCAAGGTCTTGAACATTCAATATGAGATTTACACCCATCCTGAACGCCAGCTTCCCATCAAGAGTGGGCTTTTCCGCAGAGAGAAGACAAAGGTAGAATTGCCTTCTCATGTGCATGGGGAGCACTTGAACGTGGTGCAGAACGAGGTTTTCCGAATCCCTTGCGGAGTTGAAGTTCTCTTCCAGAACTATAAGGTCATAGTGGTTATGATGCAGTTTCCCCAGGGCGAACGCGGGGCGCAGCGCGTGAACTACCCAGAAGTCCAGTTCCTGTAGGGCTTGCGCAATCTTTTCGGCGCGTTTAACATTGGTGTCGCAGAGTAAAGCTGTTCTCACCCCTTCATCGACCACGTCTATTGCATTTGCGTAATCCAGAATGGGGTCGGAGCCAAACTCGGCTTCGGGGTTCTCCAAGAGATAGGGAGTATGATTGTCATCGTCGCGAGCGGCTTTTTCATAGATTTCCGTTGGCCCTTTGCACTTTGGGCAGAGAATTCTTGGCGACGTGCCTTCGGGGACTTTAGCCACCTGTATGCTGAATTCAATCCGGCATCTCTTGCATTGAACTCTCACTGTCAATTCTCCCGTCTTCTGGACCCAAATCCGGCTGTCTATCCTGAAATGGCCGCTTCAGGCCCTATTAATAAATCGGCAGAAAACCCGAATCAGGCAATAAGTATATGCAAGTTTCAGGCTGAACTCATATCAGTTGAAAGGGAAACTCTATGGATTACCTGAAACCCGATGCGTTTTTCGACCTGGCTTCATTCGTTCACCGTGACGTGTTTGCCGGCTGCGGATATGTCTGGGATACTCTGGGCAAAATCCCCGGCTATCTGCAAAAGCACCTCGAGCCAAACGTGGCGCAGCTTAAGTGTTTCAGGCGCCCGTTGCCGAAGACGGTGGTAATATGGCATGGAAAAACCCTCGACAGCGGCTTCGAAATCCTTGGCGGGGATGTTGCCAGAGGAGAATCCCGCGTAAGAATCGAGGGTGAGGAAACCGCTGAAGCGGCTGTGTTGTGGGAGGGATGTGTGCTGTGGGACGAAGCGATTTTCATCTCTCCGGGGGCCGTGGTTGAACCCGGCGCTCTGGTGAAAGGCCCTTCCATAATAGGTCCCCAAACCGATGTTCGTCAGGGCGCTTATATCAGGGGCAACTGCATCGTCGGCGCCAGGTGTATCGTCGGCCATACTACCGAAATGAAGTCGAGCATCATGCTGGACGGCGCAAGGGCGGGACACTTTGCCTATATCGGGGACAGTGTTATGGGACATGCGACCAACCTCGGGGCCGGAACGAAGCTGGCAAATCTCAAAATAAAGGAGCAGCCCGTAAGAGTGATGGTCGGCGGCACGCAGATTGACACAAACCTGCGAAAGTTCGGCGCTATTCTCGGAGACCATGTCGAAACAGGCTGTAACTCCGTCACCAACCCAGGTACTGTTCTGGGCAGGAACTGCCAGGTTTTTCCCCTCGCATCCGTTCGCGCCCGCTACTATGAACCCGGGTCGGTAATCCGCTGACGGTGTTTCAGGACTAACCGGGATTCCAGTTATATGCGTGTGCGTTCAGGAAGCTTGACTTTTGGGCGCTTTTGGGCTACAATGGAGCCATTAAATATGGAGGTGGTCATGATGGCTACAAAAGCTGTCGTCCGGGCAAGAATTGACGGACAGATCAAAACCGAAGCTGAAACCGTGCTTGCTTCCATAGGACTTACGGTCTCGGATGCCTTTCGCCTGATGATGACGCGCATAGCTCGCGAAAAGAAATTGCCCTTTGAGCCTCTTGTGCCCAACAAGGAAACCATTGAGGCCATGAAAGCCGCGCGGCGCGGTGAATTCGAATGGGAAGGCCCTGCTGACAAACTGCTTGAGCATTTGAATGCGCACCGTTAGGCCAACCCGTCGTTTCGAGCGCGACTATAGGCGGGAAAAATCAGGGTCGCACGGCAAAACGCTTGATGCCGCTCTGATAGAAGTTGTCAATCTGCTCGTGGCTGACAAATCGTTACCTCTAAACAAACTAGATCATCCTCTTGTCGGAGAATGGATCGATCATCGCGATTGCCATATCAAACCCGATCTGATTTTGATCTACCGAAAACCCGACGACGATCATCTCGACCTTGTGCGCCTCGGTTCGCACAGTGAGCTTAATTTGTGAAAAATGCCTTGCCTCCTAGCGATAGGGACGAGACGGCATTTTGTCCAGTTATGGGCCTGTTTGAAAACCTGCAACCTGTTTCACTGCCTTGAGGTGATTTTGGCGTTATGGAAGTTGACAACCAATTGTCAAGTTTTTTCATGAGAAGAGAAAACGAGGGACTTCTTGTTTCCTTTTGAATTGCTCCTTGATCCTTATAATGGTCTCGGAAGGTTTTCTTGAATTGGCCTTTTAATTACAGAGTTCATTAAGATGCAGCGTGGGATGTGGGTCGCCTTTGTTACCATAAGCACAGAATACCGCCATCTCTACGTCGCGAGCCCTCCAATTGCGAGGAGTCAGTTTTGTAAGTTTCCGGGCTGTATGAATACACCATCTAGTCCAATCACGCATAAACGGATAGTCGGTCATCATGAGGACGCCTTTTCCTGAAAAACGTGGCTTCGTGAGCTGTGGGCATGAAAGATCAACCTTGTTGTGTGCATGCATGAATTTGGCGACCCATTTGGCTATACGAGTATCAACCATCGGGTAAGATGTCGGGGCAATAAAAGCCGGGAAGGTAGCCGCAACTGCAATGACCTGCTGCCGAAAGCCGAAACGCCGTCGAAAACGGTCAAATGTGGCAATCGATGGTTCATTTATATAATGTTCGCATGCTAGCCAAAGAGAGTCCTCTGAGATGGCGTTGTCATAAAAATGTTTAGCGACAGCGAGAGTAGTTCTGTTCGCAGCGAATCTTATAGCATAAAGCTTCCAAAAGACTACTTCAAGCCAAACCTCTAGATCCTCTTGGGCATGTTCCCTGAAATGGGCTTCAAATTTCATGGTCTGGCAGCGGTCACCGATCGAGATGTCGAAGGAAAACCATCCGGGAAACCAGTGTGCATCCTTGAAGTCTGCAAAGTTCATGGGCCAGCGGAATTGCATGAGCGCTTCTTCCCACGTGTTCGGCACGTTTCTGATCTCCTCAACACCTGACGTGATCTTGATGGCCGAGCAATTTCCATAACTGGACACTTACGAATTGTCCAGTTTTTCACCTTTTCCTTCAAGCGCAAGGAGAAAGGCTATTCAGCAGCGAACCCCAATCAAGCCTGCTGGAGGCAAGCGGCGCGCCCGGATCGACCTTCCCGATTCCCGTAACTCTCGGATCGGTCAACGGTGTGCTTGCGGCTTCTTCTACGGTGACTTTCGACCCAAAGGTTCTCACTGCATCGGGGGCATCTCCGATGTACGGCTGGATAACGCCAAATCACCATAAGTCCGCCAGATTCCGCCGCCGCCTCTCTTTCCAGTGCCCGCAGTGATATGCGTAACTGGCCAGAATAGGTACGGCGATAGTGCCTTCGCAAAAGACCATCTGCTCGTTTCCGGATTCAACCTTGCCCCAGGATCTCGCTTCTTTGAGAGTGGAGCCGGAACATGCCCCGTCTCTCGAATCGGCAACCGTGATCTGAACGGCGTACTTGTGCATCGGGACATCTTTTCCAAGCACCTCCGCGCAGATAACCACGTCCTGGATGAAGTTCTTGGGCACCCCGCCGCCTATGATCAAAAGACCGGTGTTGACCGTGCGGATTTTTATTTCGGTCAATTCCCTGAAATCCTTAACGCTGTCAATAGATACATGACTTGAATGCCTTTCCGTCTGGTGCTTCACCAGGCCGAAGCCCGCGCTCGAATCGGAGAAGGCCGGGCAGAAAATCGGCACCTTGTTCTCGAAGGCGGCCTGGACCAGCGAGTTCTTCTTCTTTGCGTTCCAAACCAGGTGCCTGCCCATTTCTTCTATGAACTGGCGGGATGAATAAGCGCCCGGAGTAAGCCCGTCTGCAATCTGCTTGATCGTGTTGTCACATTCCTGGAGCTGGTTTTCATCTATAAATGTATCGTATATACGATCTACATATGCCTCCCTTAGAACACCGTCATCTGTTTGCGAACTGCCCCTGTAATGCCTGAAACCGATGGCTTCGAAAAAATCCATATCCACGATGCTGGCCCCGGTCGCCACAACGACATCAATCATGTTGAATCGAATCATATCGCTATAGACGGCCATACACCCGCCGGCGCTGGTGCTGCCGGCAAGGGCCAGCACTACCGTGCACGACTCGTCGCTTATCATACGGTCGAAAATCATCGAGGCGGAGGCAAGCTCCCTGGCGCTAAAGGACATCCTGCTCATCGCCTCGACCAGTCCTATGGCGTTAAAACCGGTAATATCGATATGTTCTATCGGTTCGGTCAAAAGCTCTTTCTTGAGCATCAGCTTTAAAATACCCCCTCAGCGTTTTGGTTTTGTTCTTTTAATCAAGTTATTCATGTAAATCCTGTCCGATTTTTTGGTCGTCCGCTCCACCCACCAGGGCCGGCGACAGCGCATCGTGGCGGCTGTTGTTGGCCCTGGCGCGCTCGAGGCTCGACGTCGCATAGCAGTAACTGCACCCGAAAAGACAGCTATCATACACTCCAATGTCTTTGCTGAGGGCACAACCGCATTCTTTTCTCTGATAAGGGTCTTTGGGCGGGCTTATTCGCGCTCCGAACAGCTTCGAAATCAGGTCCGCATCTATGCACTTTGAGGGATTAACGCCAAATGCCGAAAAGTCCACCTCTGAGGAGCACGACAGTATTTCCATCCGGTTATCCTGGGCGCATCCGGCCATTGTACTCAAAAGCCCCCGAATACGGGCGCTGCCGAAATCGACCGGTTCGGCAGCGCCCGGTGCCGCAGCCTCCATTCGGACTCGCGCTTTTCGGTAAAGTTTGACGAAGCTTATCACGCACCGGGAAGTAGCCCCTTTAAGCTCTTGAGCCACCAGAGCGAAATTTCGTTCATGAAACCCGGTCCCGGTGAGAGCGCTCAGGACAATAGGATCATAGCGCCATATGACCCGCTTTGGTCCAACACGGGCCGAAAGCTCCTGAAAAGTCGCGATAGACCGGCTCAGCGGCGGCGCGCCCATGTCTATGCGGCGCGGATAGCCGATCACCGTAAAAAGAAAGTAGTAACGGCAGCCAAGGTCGTCGAGCTCGTCGAGGTGCCTCATTAGCGGGCGCGGGTTACGGCTCCAAAAGACAAAAGCATCGACTTCGCCCGGTGAAAGGACGACCCTCGAGAACTGATTCATGTTGAACGGATTGGGCACAAGGCACCACCCCATGCGTATCCGGTTCAAAATCCATTCTGAATAAAATGCCGGGATATCGGTCCGCCGGCTTGCGCTTATTATCATGACGATATTGACTTCACTGCTCCAGACCTTAACTCCATTGTATGCGCCGCGTCTCACCCTGGGTCGGGGTGGGCCGGCTGTTAAGTTCATATTTATGGACGCGTGTGCTTCTTTGAGACTCGGCGTCCGGGGAGATTGCAATGAAAACAGACCTAAAAAAAGCTCCGGTGATGCGAAAATCCACCAGGGCCATTCACCCCGCAGGTCTTGATCATAGCATATACGGAGAAGTCTCGGTTCCTATTTTTCAAAGCTCGACTTTTGCTTTTCCGAGCGCCGCCGATGGTGCCGCCCGGTTCTCCGGGAAACAGTCCGGATACATTTATAGCAGGCTTGGCAATCCCACGGTAAATGCCCTTGAGGAAAGCGTCGCAAATCTGGAAGGCGGGTTCGCCGGGGTGGCGACGGCCACTGGAATGGCTGCTGTAAGTTCGGTCTTAATATCGTTTCTGAGCGGCAGAGATCATGTTGTTGCCTCCAACTGTCTCTATGGTTCCTCCCGTGTGATTCTTGCAAACGAACTCAGCCGGTACGGAGTGCAAACTACATTTGTGGACAGCTCCGATCTGTCCAACGTCGAAAAAGCTATGCGTGCAGAGACCAGAATGGTTTTCCTGGAATCGCCCATGAATCCGAGCATGAAAATCACGGACTTGGCGGGAGCGGCGGCTGTCGCAAAAAAACAGGGGGTGCTTCTGGCTGTAGATAATACCTTTGCAAGCCCATACCTCCAGCGGCCAATTGAGTTTGGCGCCGATATCGTTATTCACAGTCTGACCAAGTTTATAAACGGCCATGCCGACGTGGTGGGAGGGATGGTGGTAAGCGGGACCGAAGAACTCCACTCTCGTGTCAGGAAAATAGTGAGCCTGTTCGGCGCAACGATGGATCCCCACCAGGCATGGCTCATTTTGCGGGGGCTGCGAACTCTGCCCTTAAGAATCGAAAAGGCCCAGGAAAACGCCATGAAACTGGCGCGGTTTCTGAAATCGCATCCCAGGGTAACCTGGGTAAGCTATCCAGGCCTTCCTGAACACCCGCAGCATGAGTTGGCAAAGCGCCAGATGGACGGTTTTGGCTCGATGATTTCATTCGGAGTGCAAAACGGGCTTGAGGGTGGAATAACCGTGATGAACAGCGTGCGGCTGATCACGCTGGCAGTTTCGCTGGGAGGGGTCGAATCGCTGATAGAACACCCGGCCTCGATGACGCATGCATCGGTTCCCCTGGAAGAAAGGCAGGAATCGGGAATTTTCGACGAACTGGTGCGTTTCTCCGTGGGATGCGAAGATTTCGAAGACCTGCGTGAAGACCTGGATCAGGCATTAAATTCAATTAGGAATTAGGAATGAGGAATGAGGAATGAAAAAGAAACAATTAGGAATTAGGAATGAGGAATGAGGAATTACTGCATCTTTAGATCTTGAGTTTTGTCTTCATAGTTTTGGTTATTGAGCTGAGAATTCTTATTAATTCATCGCAATCTGCAAGAAGGGATGAGAATGTATCATCATCAATATAGTCCGAATCGTGGAGAAGGCGTAACCAATAATGTATTTCGCGTGATTCCTTGTAAGCAATAGTCATTTTTAGATGAAAATCCTTTTCGGATTGTGCGCCAATTCCTTCTTCCACATTCGCTCCTACGGATGTTGCACAACGGAGAATCTGTTTTGACAGAGTAAATTCCTTTTTCTCCTCACATAACCATCGATACAGTTTCACTATGCGAAGAGCAAGAGCGTAACTTTTCTGCTGAATCACATTCTCTTTCACAACGGTTCTACACCCCTCAATCTCATTCCTAATTCCTAATTGTTTCTTTTTCATTCCTAATTCCTAATCGTTCCACATAACTGTTTTTTCATTCCTAATTCCTCATTCCTAATTCCTAATTGCTTCTCATGTGTTTTATGACCGCCTGTCCAAATTCGTAACATCCGACCTCTTTTGCCCCCCTGGTCTGCCGGGCAAGGTCGTAGGTGACGATTTTGTCCCTGATGGTTAGTTCGATTGCTTCTTCTATGAGGTCCGCCGCCTCGGTCCACCCCATGTGCTCAAGCATCATAACGCCCGAAAGCATCAACGATGAGGGATTTACCTTATTCAGGCCGGCGTATTTGGGGGCCGTTCCGTGCGTGGCCTCAAACAGAGCGGCATTGTCGCCAACGTTTGCCCCGGGCGCCATTCCCAGTCCGCCGACCTGCGCAGCAAGCGCGTCGGAGAGGTAATCTCCGTTCAAATTCGATGTTGCAATTACGCTGTATTCCTCAGGTCTTAGAAGAACCTGCTGGAACATGGAGTCGGTGATCCGCTCTTTTATGACTATCCTGCCTTCGGGGATCTTTCCTGCGAACTTGAGCTGGACGTCAACCTCAGTGACGGTCCGGTCGCCGAATTCTTCCTGCGCCAGCTCATAACCCCACTTGCGGAAAGCTCCTTCGGTGTACTTCATGATATTTCCCTTGTGGACCAGGGTCACGGATGGAAGGCCCCTTCGGATTGCATAAGCTATGGCTCGCCGCACGAGCCTCTTGGTTCCTGCCGGACTGATGGGCTTTAGGCCGATGGCCGCGCCGTCCGGGAGCGAGACCTTAAAATCTTCCAGAAGGAGACCGGCGAGCTTGTTTGCCTCCTTGGATCCGGATTCCCATTCGATGCCGGCGTACACATCCTCGGTGTTTTCTCTGAACACGACCATGTTGACTTTTTCGGGATGGCGCACAGGTGAGGGGACCCCTGAAAAATATCTCACCGGACGAATGCAGGCATAAAGATCCAGACGTTGCCTGAGCGTAACGTTAAGGCTCCTCATACCGGTCCCCACCGGGGTGGTGAGAGGCCCTTTAATGGCGACCACGCACTTTGCAATCAGGTCGATGGTCTCCTGCGGCAACGGAGTGCCGGCTTCTCTGAGAGCCCTTTCACCCGCGAGAAGTTCCAACCAGTGAATCTTTCTGTTCCCGGAATATGCTTTCAGGACAGCCGCCTCGAATACCGGCCGTGCCGCCGCCCAGATATCGGGGCCCGTCCCGTCGCCCTGGATAAAACCGATGTTTGGATCAGACGGAACCTCTATGCCTCCCCGAGCGTCCAGGGTTATCCACTCGCCTCCAAATTTGCTTTCTCTCATGCAGGTTCCTCTCTCACTTCCTGAAGGCCAGAAACACCCACTCGTCCGCCGTTTTCCTGCCGGTCAGCCTCAGTCCCATATTTTTATATTCGGCGCAAACCTCCTCGGCCTGTTCCGCAAGAATTCCGCTCAGCCCAAGCAGCCCTTTATCCCGGAGCTTAGTGGAGATCGCCTCCGACATACTGATAAGAGTTCTCGATTCAATATTTGAAATAACGACATCAAACGAGCTGCTCAATGCTTCCGGAGATGCGCACAAAAGAGAGATTTTTTCCGAAAGCCGGTTCAGCATGACGTTTTCCTTGGCTACCTCAATGGCTTCCGGGTCGTTGTCGATTCCCACCACCCTCTGAAACCCCAGCAGCGCAGCGCCGATCGCAAGTATCCCGGACCCTGTTCCCACGTCAAGCAGGGAGGACTCATCCGACCGGCAACTTTCAAGCCATTCGAGACACAGACGAGTGGTTTCATGGTGGCCGGTTCCGAAGGCCCGTCCCGGGTCTATTCGAATGATCAGACACCCCGGAGTGGAGGGCGTCTTATCCCAGGTGGGTGAGACAAGGAATCGCTTTCCTACCATGAGAGGCTTGAAATGTTCTTTCCACCTCCGTGACCAGTCTTCATCGGGTATCTCGGAGAAAGTAATGCCGATCGGACCTTCGGCGGTCAAAGTGGCGGAATCTGCAATCTGGAGCAAACGGTCCCTTTCAGTTACAAACCTGGCCGAACCCAGATAGAAGCGGAGACCCTGTGAAATATATTCCACGCTCACCCCGAATGCCTCGGCAAATTCCACAGCGAGGATATCGGCCGTTTGAGGTCCGCACGCCACATCTATTCTCGTCCAATTCTTTCTCACCAGTTCTCCGATTATGAGGACGGCGCCACCGCCACACACTTCACCTCTACCATTGCCCCCCTGGGCAGCCCCTTTACCTCAACAACCGCCCTCGCGGGCTTGTGGGCTGAAAAGTACTCTTCGTATACTTTGTTAAAGGCCGCAAAGCAGCTAATGTCCGTCACAAAAACGTCCACCGCAACAACACTTTCCAATCCCGTCCCCGACGCGATTAGAATCTGCTTGAGGTTTTCCAGCGACTGCCGGGCCTGCTCCTGAAACCCACCGCTTACGAGTTCACCGGTTTGAGGGTCTATCGGGATCTGGCCGCTTACGAAAACAAAATCATCGGCGCGGATCGCCTGCGAATAAGGCCCAATGGCGGCAGGGGCTTTCTCCGTTTGTATCGCCTCCATATTGACGCGGTCCTCCTCCCCTTGGTTTTTGATGGTCTTATTGATAGCTTAAAGTAATGCCGCCCTTTGTTCAAAACAATTTGACATCCAAAAATCCAGTCCCCGCAGTGCGCCGATAAGATCAGCGCTGGTTGTGATTAAAGCCGATACATGCCCGGCGCGTATCAGTCGAAATTAAAACCCTGAGCGTTTGTCAATGGACACCGGACGCTAGATGTGTCATCCTCACTCATCCTGCGCTTCTCGGGACTAACTGAAGACTAAAAACTCCCGGTGACTGGCATGAAACAAATCTTTCTCGGCATCGGTGGGATGAGCCTGGAAGACCTGGTTGCCATTGCCGCGCAGGGAGCTCGAGTCCGCCTGGCAAAAAAATCGGAACAACGGATAGTAAAATCCCGTGCCCTGGTGGACAAATGGCTTTCTGAGGGCAGGGCTGTCTACGGGGTAACGACCGGCTTCGGGGCGCTTAGCGATGTCAAGATCGGGGTAGAGGCTGCCGCCTTATTGCAGAAAAATATCCTTCTAAGCCATTCGGCGGGGGTGGGCGGCGAACTCGACGCGAATACGGTTCGAGCCATGATGGCGCTCCGGATAAAAGACCTGGCAAGAGGGCACTCGGGCATACGCCTCATAACCGTTCAACGGCTGATCGAACTGCTTAACCGGGGGGTCGTGCCCGCAGTTCCTGAAAAAGGCTCTGTAGGCGCATCCGGTGACCTGGCGCCGTTGGCGCACATGTGCCTTCCT
>DASPQK010000413.1:0-7343 GCA_035624985.1 Syntrophobacteraceae bacterium
GCATAAGAATTCGTTCGTGTTGGTCTGGATGCTGAATTTATTGGGCGTTTTTGTTGTCCCCAAGACGTTTTTCTCTGTCGATTGTTCTGGGTTAGAAAGCTGAGTTGCGACCTCACCCCAGACGATGGGCACCGTAAAGGGTATTTTCTGGCCGGTCCATCCAAGGATGGAATGGGGCGAGGAAAGAATGCCGTTTTGGGGAGATATAAAAGTGCATCCTCCCGATGGGCTGAGATTTTTCATTTGCTCGTCGGTGGCGCAGGGCACCTCCTCCCAGAAGTCGTGAACCAGATGGAAGCAGCCGTGCCTGTCGGGAAGGGGTGCGGTGAGTGTGTCGGCCGGCAGCACGGGCCGGCCGGCCCTGGGTACGCTCGCGGCGTCGGGCTGCTTGATTTCCATCTTTGCATCCGCATTAATCGTGGGAACACCAAGGGTCTGGGCACACGCGGGCGTACCGCTGACACCGGAAATGAAGATGGCGCAAAACAGGGCAGGCACCGCCGCTGCCGTGAGGCCGCCCAGGATCATGGAGTCGGCTTGATGTTTGGATTTCATTTTTCCCCTCCTTTAGGGTTGGCCTAATAACGCTGGTTCCAATTCCGCACTTCAACTTGTCTCCAACGGCAGGCAGATAAAACGGGCATCTACGCACGAGATGCTCCACCCGTTACCTCAAACTGCCTCTCAGGTGCCCGGACTGGGGTCGTCTCAACGACTCCTTTCATCGGTTTGGTTGAGTCCGGATGACACGATCTCGCTCCTCCCGCCTCATCTTTTCTTTTTTCCCGGAGAAGCTCCCCTTGCTGAAGATGCTCAAAAGCTCATCAATCCCGGCAAAGGATTTCATTTCAGAGGAGCCTGGCTCTTCTACCGTACCTGCGAGCTCACAGGGCACACCGGGTTCACGCCGATAAACGCGGACAATGTATGTTTCCAAAACCATCTCCTGTTTTCGACCTGAATGCCACAGGAGGGATCACGGATCGGTCACGGATTGCGAGAAAGAATTGAAAAATGACAAATCGAAAAAATTTTTAGAAAAACGCCCTTGGAACATATTTTTTCCTAATGCCAAGTGTGGCCTTACAAACAGCTTTCGTCCTTTTAGGAAGGTTCAAATAGAATTCTTGCGGAATGCGGCCTCTTGAACCGTCGGTATGCCTCAATCGCGTTTGCACTGCAGCCAGGCTCTCGGCGGCAAATCGGGAGATGCCAGCCCTTATCTTACCCCTGGTTTGGACATGGGATAATGCCGACAAAAATTTTCAAAATCGTGTATTCCATGATATCGAAAGGCATTAATATGTCGAATACCATATAGGGGTACTATATAAGCGGTAATAGCAAGTAGCCGGTTCATCAATAGGAAGGGTAACTCTGCGGGCTTATCGCATTCTGTCCTCCGTGCGACTTATAGACTTTTTTGACCCGTCAGTTTCTGAGATGAAGGTAGTTTGCATAATGGCCGCGTAACGTGGGGTAAACGGCGAGTAGGACGCATTGGCTTTCCCAGCTAGAACTCACTCACAGCGCCGATTATTGCATCAAAAGGCTGGATGGCAGCGATGCTGAAAGGAGTAACTCAGCAGAACTCTCCTTCGCCTTCATAAATAAGGCATAAAAATTTTTGCCCTTTTCGAATGATTTGCTCACAAATCGCCGTGAGCCGTCTGTTTTCGTAACTGGCAAGCTTACTGAGACTCTTTAAGTTACCTGCTAGGTACAGCGGCAAGACATAGAAGCTTCTCAAACGATGCGCGGACGCCGGGTTCCACGTTCTTAGGTGTGAAGTTGAACTTAACACAGCAGGTTCCCGCTACGACCATAGTGTTGTTGAGAGGCGATGCTGTTGGAGGGGGCGCGGACCCACAGCGGGTTCCGCCCCCCGAAGTGCACCGTTCGCATTGGCGGCGCCCCCCACCTTCACGGTAACCGTGAAGGTGGAGGTGTCGCCGTGGCGCGAGGAGGCTTTACTGCAATCGCCACTCAATGTGGATTTGGCGGCAGGACGGTCTGGCCTCCACTTAGTGTGCCGCTGCTGGTCGTGAAATTGTTGTCCCCGCTGTATTTGGCCTCAACGGTGTGGGTTCCAATCGGGAGCGAGGCTATGGCCTGACTGGTGGCGGTGGTCTCCCCTGTCTGCCTGGAGAGCAGGTTGCCGGAGAGGGTTACAGGAGACCCGAAGTTGTCCCCGTCCACGATGAACTGCACGGTGCCGGTCGGGTAGGCGCCTCCTACCCCCGGCTTCCAGCCAAACGACCCGGTAACTGTAGCCGTGAAAGTGATGCTATCGCCGTAGTACGAGGGGTTGTAACTGGAACTGACACTTGTTGTGGGCGTGACCTTGACGTTCTGGCCCCCGGTAAGCGTGCCGCTGCTTGCCGTGTAGTTGCTGTCCCCAAGGTAGTTGGCCGTCACTGTGTGGTTTGCCGACGAAAGTGAAGATGTGGACGGACTGGTTGCGGTATTAAACGTGTATTTTAGTAAGTGTGACAATTTGACGGGTACAGGATCGCCAAAGTTGCTCTCGTCCACCACGAACTGCACGTAGCCCGTAGGATAGCCGCCCGGTCCGCTCACGTTGGCATAAAATACGATTGAGTCTCCGGGGTTCGACGGGTTCTCACTGGAAGTGACAGCCGTCGTGCTCGATGCCTTGTTGATGACGAAGCTGCCGTTGGCGCTTCCCGTGTAGTTGGGGTCATTGACCGCGGCGGTTACCGGGTAAGTGCCTGCGTTGGTGTCCGGCGCCCCGGTCCAGGTGACGGCAAGGCCTGACGGAGTGGTTGTGGCCGTCGGCGTAAGCGGTGAACCCGAGTAGGTCTGGGTCATGTTGCTAAGCGTTACCGTTGCAGCTGCCTTATTGATGACGAAGTTTCCGGTTGCGCTTCCCGTATAGTTGGGATCATTGACCGTTGCGGTCACCGGGTAGGCGCCCGGGTTTGTGTCCGGTGCCCCGGTCCAGGTGACGGCAAGGCCCGAAGGGCTGGTCGTGGCCGTTGGCGTAAGCGGCGAACCCGTATAGATCTGGGTCATGTTGCTAAGCGTTACGGTTGCAGGGGCCTTGTTGACCACCTGGCTCAGTGTCCCGATACTTTCCCCGTAGTTAATGTCGCCAAAGTAGGTAGCCGTAATGGTGAAGCTTTCAGCCGGAAGGATAGATGTCGCCACGCTGGCGCTGCCGTCTATGATTTGTACAGGGGATCCAAGGCTGATTTTTTCAGGGGTTCCAAGGTAGGTCCAGACCGCGGCAAACTCCACATAGCCGCTCGGGGGATAGATGCCCGGGGGTAAGACGCCGGGTATGCCGACAACCTTGGCAGTGAATGTGACCGACTGCCCATAGGTTGAGGGATTGAGGCTGGAAGTGACGCTTGTTGTGCTGGAGGCCGTATTCACCACCTGGACCCTATTCATTGTGCTTGCGCTGTTACTTGTAAGGTAGTTGGTGTCACCCGAGTAAACGGCAGTAATGACGTTGCTTCCCCCCTGGATCGAAGAGGTCTTAATGAAAGCGCTGCCGTCGGAGAGGACTGCGCCGCCTAAGTGATCATGGCCAGCGTAGAACTGCACGGTGCCGGTCGGGGTGATGCCGCCCGATACCCCGGCAACTCTGGCTGTGAGAGTGACCGATTGGCCGTAGTTTGAGGGGTCGGGGCTGGTAGTCACGGTCGTTGTGCTCGCTGCCTGGTTGACGACCTGCCCCCCGCTCAGTGTGCCGCTGCTTTTCAGGAAAACGTTGTCGCCGCTGTAGTCGGCTGTAACCGTGTGGGTTCCCGTCAACAGTGAAGATATGGCCGAACTGGCGGCCAAGGTTATCGACACATTTTTACTTATGGGCAATGTCTTGAGTGTTACTGGTTTGCCAAAGTTGTTCCCGTCCACCACGAACTGAACGGTGCCGGTCGGGTTGGCGACCCCAGGCACCCCGGCAACGTTGGCATAGAATGTGACCCAATCGCCATAGGTGGATGGATTTTCGCTGGAACTGATGCTGATGGAGGGTGCGCCCCGGTTGACTGTCTGACCTCCGGGAAGGGTCCCGCTGGAAGAGCTCCAGGAAGGGTCCGGAATGTAGTTGGCCCCAATCTTGTGGTTTCCCACCGCAAGCGTGGATATGGCCGGAGTGGTGGCGCTTCCGCCCGAGAGCGGCACAGGTTGATTGCCTGGTTGATTGCCGAACTTCTTGCCGTCCACAAAGAACTGCACTGTACCTTCAGGAGTGCCGCCCGATGAGGTCAGGGTGGCCGTGAAAGTCACCGGTTGGCCTAATATGGAGGACTTGTCGCTGGAAGTGATGGTCATTTCGGCTACAAACCGGCCCGCCTTGATATCCGGCATCCACACGTTGCCCGTGGTGGTGGTGAGGTTGATGCTGGTGCCTGTCGTCACTTTCGGTGATGGAAAGACGTATCCGTCTTTGTCGACGCTGATGGAGTATTGGGCAGAGGACGGCACATTAGTGAAGGCATAAAGGCCATTGGCGTCGGTAACACTGGTTTCCAGCCATGGCAATGCTGTAGTTAAACCCGTAAGCGCAATATTTGCCCCGGCTACGGGAGTTCCCCAGGGGTCCGTCACCCGGCCGGCAACAATCTCTCCCGTGCCGTAAGTGTAGATATTGTAAGTACATTCGCGGATGACGGTATAGTAATCAGGGGGGGCGCTTGGTAACGAGGGAAGATTGTACCAGGCGTCGTCGTTGCCGCCCCACCCCATGTTCAGATGATGGTACATGGCGGCATTGTAACTTTGGTTTTCGTAGCCATATCCGTCACAAACGACGACCTGGCCGTCTTGAGGGCCCAGCAAGCCTAACAGGACGGGGTATCGTGCGTGCAGATTGGGATTGACCATATTCATGAGCGCGGTTTCCGGGATATTGGTCAAATCGTCCGAATTGCTGCCAAATATAGCGTTGCTATATTGAAACACGTGCGTCAGGGCGGAAGGCTCGTAGTATCCGTACGCACCGGTGCCTTCGACGGTATAGTTTGACTCTATAGCTATTCCTATATCCCAGGTAAGCCTTCCGATGGCTTTTGCCTGGTCGAGTGGAGTTGCGCCACTGGTTATGTAAGGCATGTTTTCCCAGTCGTAAGGTCCTCCATTGCCATCACCCCCGAGGGTTCTGCCGGTAAGCTGAGGACCCCCCGGGCCAGGGTACGGATTGCCAATGGAATAGGACTCGTACAGGAGCCCGATTCCATTAGTCGGATACTGAAAGTAGCGCATGACCTGGGCCATGGCGGTGGCCTCGCATCCGCAGGGGTAATTGTTATAATCCCCCCATTTACTGGGTGCAGCTTGAGTGTAATAATTGTAAACATCAGGATTGCTCGCGCTGCATGGCGGTCCCCCACCTGCCGCGCATGCCTGGCTCCATTTGCTTTGTACAAAAGGCCATACCCGAATGTCGGATGGCCCCTGAGCAGGATGGACGCTCGAAACGGGCCGGGCGCCCTCATTGAGGCCGAAGGGACTGGAAAGCCATGCCCACTTTTTTTGCGCTTTGGCCATCCGCGAATCGGCAGCCGGCATCTCAGCGCTTTGCGAAGCAGCCTGTTTTTCCCTGACATAGGCCACCCGTCCCGGAATGTCCCTGCTCACCAACGCCCCGAGAGGATTTTTGGGTGAAGGGTCGTAGGAAGTCGCATCGGCTGCGAAACCGATGATAGGCTCGACCAGGTCGTCGGCCGGCAAAAATATCAGCCCCGAAGGCAGCAGGTAGACCACGTAGTAGGCGGGCGCCCCGTTCTCATCGGGAAAGGTCTCGATTTTCTTGATTTCATGGCCCAGTGGCGAACCCATGGGCTTTGCTTCCAGACTTAGCCAGTTCACGGCCACGTTTCGAGCCTCGTCTTCCGTGGTCGGCCTGGCCCATACCTCCGAAGCCAGCAAGAGCGCGGCAGCGAGAAAAAATACAATACCCCTGGCTAACGTGCCGCTTGAGATGCTTCCCTTTGCTGTGAAAATTCGTGCAGACTGCCTATATTTCCTACACTGGATCGCATTCATCTTAAGTCCTCCTTCGATCTCTTCGATTGAAAGACTGGACAACATTATCGGCGCACTTCCTTTTTTCTTTTTCCCCGGAGAATTTGCCCTTGCTGAAGATCCTCAAAAGCTCATCAATCCCTGCAAAGGATTTCATTTCAGAGCAGCCGGCTCCTCTACTGTATCGCCGAGCTCACAGGGTGCGCCGGGTTCAAGGCGGTAGATCCGGTCGATACAGGTTTCCATTGGGTTCCCCGGAAGTATCAAGAATTTCCCCTACTTAATTGAGGAGATGTAGTCCATGCTGCAGCCATAATAGCTGCAGTCGAAGTTGAGGGCCGGTCCGTTACAGGTGAGATTGTTGGACTCACCGGTTACACACTGGACATTCTGTACGCCTACCATAAATAGATCTTCACCATTGATTGGCAGGCACGGCTGCGGCAGAAGGCCCTGGCGAGTCTGTTCGCCTGAGGTGTCACAGGAGTAGGCAACCACATAAGTATGCAAGGTGGTATCGGAGAAGACCGCTTCCGAGCTGGAACCCTCCCCAAGCATAGTTCCGCCGACCGAATACCAGTTGCCGGCCTGACCCAGGCCCACGAGGTCGTCCGTCTGCACCGTCCACCATCCGGAGTCGCCTTCGACCCACGGCAAGTAAGCAAGCAGCCCAAGTGTGCATCCGGCGGCGGGGAGACAAGAAACCGTTCCGATAACCTCGGCAATTTCATCGGTCGAGCCTGGGCCGGCGAGCGGTTTCAAAGTATGGTTATCGGAGACGGGGGGAGTTAAGCACAGCCTATTGTAACCAGGCGGGGGATTGGTCTGGTGGCAATTAGGCCCCCAGTTGCTCTTGCCGATGGTAACATCGATGTTCCAGATGCACAGAAAGGTATTTGCGCTGGTGCCAGATCCGGACTGCGAATAGACGAATTGGACCCAGCCTGTGTCCCCGGGCTTACTGGCCGAATTCTCGCACCCTGGAATGGCGGAAAACGGGTAGCCATCATAGCACGTCAGGCAGGGGAAGTTGTTCGTGTTGGTCTGGATGCTGAATGCATTGGGCGTCTTTATTGTTACCGGCTTCCCGTTTACAGTTACAGCCAAGACATCGTTTTCGGTCGACGCCTCTGGGTTAGAAAGCTGAGTTGCGACCTCACCCCAAACAATGGGCGCCGTAAAGGATATTTTCTGGCCGGTCCATCCAAGGATGGAATGCGCTCTGGAAATGATGGCGTTGATCGGCTGCGGTGCAAACCCCGTAATTGTAGGCTGGCATTGCGGCGGTGGTGGTTGCGGTGATCTGAGATTCTTCATTTGCTCCTCGGTAGCGCAGGGCACCTTCT
>DASPQK010000414.1:0-12848 GCA_035624985.1 Syntrophobacteraceae bacterium
AGGGAACGCAGAACTCCGAGCGGATCTCCGTGATGGACCATGCGCTCCTTTTTCGGCCCGCTCTCGACTTCCACTTCATCCCGAAAAACTCTCACTGACGTTGTCGCCGAATTTCCCAGGAAGCTGTACCTTCCCCACCTCTCACCGCCCTCCATACTTTCCAGAAGGAAAACAGGCCCATGACCGTCATATATTGCGGCCAGCGCGGATACGGGAGTCTCCATATCGGCCAGCACTTCCAGGCAAACCGGGATAAGGTTGCCCTTTTGAGCCATGGAGCGGAATTCCGGTCTTTGCGGGTAAAGCCCCAACTGCATGTTTTCCTCCTCTTCAGACATACTTGCTGACAACGCCGTTTTCGAGCCGTCCGTCCGTTGACGCCTTGCATACGTCGAAAATCGGCCCTATTTGCCTGCACAGACTGGCGAACTGACCGGGATAAAGCGACTGAGGTCCATCGCTTAAGGCTGTTTCAGGATCATGATGAACCTCCACCACAAGGCCATGGCAGCCTACTGCCACAGCCGCTCGGCTCAGTGGTATGACCTGGTCCCTGAAGCCCGCGGCGTGACTTGGGTCCACGATAACAGGCAGGTGGCTCTCCTGCCTGACCACGGGAATTGCGGAAAGATCCAGGGTATTGCGGCTGTGGCTCGCGAATGTGCGGACTCCGCGCTCGCACAGAATCACCTTGTCATTGCCGCCCTCCATGATATATTCGGCTGCCATCAGCCACTCGTCTAAGGTTGCCGCCAGACCGCGTTTTAGAAGAACAGGCTTTACCGATTTGCCCGCCCGCCGCAGAAGGCTGAAGTTCTGCATATTCCTTGCTCCGATCTGGACTATGTCTGCGTATTGCTCCACCAGGTCGAAGACTTCGTGATCGATTGCCTCCGTAACTACCGGCATCCCGGTCTCACGGCGCACTTCGGCCAGGATCTTGAGTCCATCCTCTCCCAGTCCCTGAAAAGCGTAAGGCGATGTCCTGGGTTTGAACGCCCCGCCCCGGAAAATCTGCGCGCCGGCCTCCCTGACGATACGAGCAATTGTAAGAGCCTGAATTTTGCTCTCTATCGCGCAAGGCCCCGCCATTATGGTGAGATGAGCACCGCCGATCCGCACTCCGCTAACGTCGACGGTTGTGTCCCGTGCCTGCGATTCCCTGCTCACCAGCTTGTAGGGCCGGGTCACCGGGATGGCCTCTTTAACTGCCGGAAATTGCAGGAAAAACGATGCGTCCATGGGCCCCTCGTTGTGCAGAACGCAGACGGCCACCCGTTCCCCACCCGCAATTGGCCTGGCAACGCAGCCCTTTTGTTCTATAGCGCGGACCACAGCATCAGTTTCTTCCGGAGTAGCCCCTCTTTTCATCACGACAAGCACTTTTTTGCCTCCCCTTCACCTGCAAACCCCTTCGGGTCTTCACACCCTCGAAACAGAAAAGGGACCGCAGAGTCTTTCCACGGTCCCTTGGGGCAAAACGAAAGGGACCGTGGGCTTTCGTGCGGCCCACGGTCCCTGCATATATTCCTCTTCGTACTAATGGTTAACCCGTCAGGCGCGCACCTCCACGGCTAAACCACCAGCACCAGAAATTAGCGGTATCCAAACAATGACGCATAATCTCACCCCTGATCGAAAACGCCTATTGTTTAACAATGAGCAAAGAAAATATCAAGAGGAAATTCCATGCCTATTCGAAAAAAATCCCGGTCCTCTGTCCACTCCACCGGCCTGAGGTAATTTTGACAATTCAGGCACAATTTCGCATTGTTCTAGCCCAAAGATAACCCGGACTGAGCAACGGAATGAACCTCACGTCCTCCCGATTGAGCAGCGCGAAAAGGTATAAATAAGACCCCGGGAAACGGTAGATTTCAGAGATAGGTATTCAAGGGGCAGGAGCGGCACAGAGCTTTCTTACGGCAGTAGAGATGCCCGGTTCGAACCAGTAAGGCATGAAACTCCTGGAAAAACGAAACATCCTCATCCAGTCCTCCCATGAAATATTCCCGCAGGTCCTCATAGGAAATCGACTCTTCGACCCATTCATGTCTTGAAAAAATCCGGTAAGTGTACGTGTCCACCACAAAAGATGGTTTAAATGCAGCATAAAGGATTATACTGTCGGCAGTCTCCGGGCCGATGCCCCTGATCGATAAAAGCTCGGACCGCAGCGATCCCAAATCCTGGGCGAGGAACTCTTCAAGATCGCCGCCCCATTTTGTCAGGATGTGATTGCAAAAAGTCTTTATCTTCTTTGCTTTTTCGTTGTAGAAGCCGGAGGGGCGAACAAGGACCGCGACTTCTCGTGCGTCCAGCCTGCAAAGGTTTTCGAAGATCAACAGATCTGAGCGGCGCAGGTTTCCGATTGCAGCTGCCACATTCTTCCATGAGGTATTCTGGGTAAGTACGGCGCCCAGAATAACCTCGAAGGGGGTCTCGGCAGGCCACCACCGCTGGGGACCGAAAAAGGCCGACAGCCTGGCATATATCTCCTGCAACAGTTCCTTTCTGGTTCCGCTCAATCCAGTCCCACCCCTGCCAGCGCCGTTCCGCATATTGCGCATGCACCATGCTTCAGGTTCCGTTTCCTGATCGAATAGCCGACTCGGCTGATAAGCACAGCGCCGCAGGAGTGACAGAACGTATTCTCACCGTTGTCTCCGGGCACATTGCCGGTGTAAACGTAATGAAGACCGGCTTCCAGTCCGATTTGCCTCGCTCTTCTGATTGTTTCGACGGGCGTAGGACCCCTGTCGTTCAATCGATAAGCGGGATGAAAACGGCTCACGTGCCAGGGAGTCTCCGGTCCCAGGCCGACAAGAAATCGCGCCGTCTGCCTCAACTCAGCATCCGTGTCGTTTAAGCCCGGGATGATAAGAGTTGTCACCTCGAGCCAGATGCCTTTCTCTTTGATGCCTTCAAGCGTCATCAGGACCGGCTTGAGGCGGGCGCCGCACTGTTGCTGGTAGAACGCATCGCTGAAAGACTTAAGGTCCACATTGGCTGCTCCGAGAAGAGGAGCAGCCGCATCCAGCGCCTCCTTGCTCATGTACCCGTTGGTGACAAAAATATTCGCAAGTCCACGCTCTTTTGCCCGGACAGCTACATCGAGGGCATATTCCATAAAGATAGTAGGCTCGGTGTATGTGTAAGAGATCGTCGCACATCCCTGTTTTTCCGCTCCATCGGCGATTTCTTCGGCACGGACATCCAGGCCGTAGACCCCGCCGTGGATACGGGGATACTGCGATATGTCGGCGTTCTGGCAGAACAGGCACTCGAAATTGCACCCGGCAGTTGCAATCGAATAGCTCGAGGTTCCGGGGAAAAAATGAAAGAGCGGTTTTTTTTCAACAGGGTCCACATTGCGGGCGATCAGCTTCCCATAAACCAAGCTCCAAAGCTTGCCTTCCCTGTTTTGGCGCACTCCGCATTTGCCTATTCCATCCGGTTCTATATGGCAGTGCTGCGAGCAAAGGAAACAGTGCACCCGGTTTTCATCAAGCAAACTGTAGAGCATTGCTTCTTTCATACTCAATCACCCATTCGCAGAGCTTTCAGGGGCGCCTCCAGGAGCCCGCCAGCAGCCCAGGGACTGAATGGAAACTTTGGCCCCGGCGGGGATTTCGTTGAAAACAGGGGTCTGGAGCGTGCGAACACGGCATCGCATGTCAATCCTCATTGCAATGAAATGCCCAAAAGGGTGCCGCTGAAACAGAGCAATTCGCTCTAAAGGATGGACGTAGCGCAGAAAGGGCATCGGTAATGAAAAGCAGGTTCGCCATTCAATTGGAACTACGCCGGAAAGAATCCTGGTGCTCATTCTGCTGAGCTGAAAAACGCTAAAGTACCTGGCGCGGCTGAAAACCGAATCCTTCCAGAATTTTTGGATCTCATAGAAAAGACGCCCAATGGAATACTTGTTCAGAACGCCCAGCAGCACGTGGCCGCGCGCCACGCGGAAGGCTTCTTTGAGCGACAGGTTGGGATCGTCGACGAATTCCAGGGAACTTATCAATGCCACAGTATCGAATTCGTTGTCTTCGTAAGGCAGGTTTTCGGCAAATCCCTGATTCAGCCGCACTTTGGGACCAAGCCGTCTGCGCGCAAGCTCCAGGCTCGCACTCGAGGGTTCGATCCCGGCCACCATATGCCCCTGCGACTTGAACCATTCCAGGAAGATTCCGCTTCCGCAACCCACCTCCAAGACACGCTGAGGGGAAATCGGCGCCCATAGCTTCCTGAAAAGCCCCTGTTCGAACGCCAGCGCCCTCTGCCCCTGAGGGGTCCCGAACCACTTCTCATGGCGCTCGGCGTCGGCTAAGCTGAATACATAGCCCACGTCACATCCCTGTAATATTTAGAGGTTCTATTCGTTCAGCAAAATAGCCCCGCTGGCGCCTGAGGAGACCATATGAGCGTATCTGGCAAGGAATCCGTTCTTAATTCTCGGCTCCCGCGGCTTCCACGCTTTCTTCCGCTCAGCCAGCACAGCGTCCTCCACCAACAGATCCAGTTTTTTGCCGGGAATATCCAAAAGGATTTCATCCCCTTCCTCAATGAGCGCAATCGGACCTCCAACCGCTGCCTCAGGCGAAATATGCCCTACCGCAGCTCCTTTCGTACCTCCGCTGAACCTGCCATCGGTTATAAGCGCCACATCCAATCCCAGGCCACGCCCTATGATTGCGGCAGTCGGGGTCAGCATCTCCTGCATGCCGGGTCCCCCTTTGGGACCTTCGTAACGGATAACCACCACGTCCCCCCCTACGATCCGACCGTCCAAAATGGCCTCAGCTGCATCGGACTCGCTTTCGAACACGCGCGCCCTGCCCTTCCTGGTAAGCATTTGCTCCGCTACCGCCGACTGCTTCACCACCGCACCTTCGGGCGCGATATTGCCGTAGAGAACGGCAATCCCACCCTCATGATGATAAGGATTCTCAAGCGGCCTGATAACCTCTTGCTGAAGAACCCGTACCTTTTCCAGGTTATCGCCCACCGATTTTCCGGTAACGGTTGGAGGAGAGGGATCTATCAAATTGCGGCGCGAAAGCTCCTTCATCACCGCCTGCACGCCGCCTGCCGCGTTGAGGTCTTCCAGGAAATGCTCTCCACCGGGCCGAAGGCTGCAAAGGTGAGGCGTACGGCTGCTGATCTCATTGAAAACGCCCAGATCGATCCCAATTCCCGCCTCATTTGCAATTGCCGGGACGTGAAGGACGGTGTTTGTCGAGCAGCCAAGCGCCATGTCAAGGGTGATAGCATTTTCGAAAGCCGCCCTGGTTGCGATGTCGCGTGGTTTGAGGTCCTTTTGCACAAGTTCCATTATCCCCATCCCTGCTTCTTTTGCCAATCGCACTCGCGCTGCTGCAACAGCCGGGATTGTCCCGTTGCCGGGCAACGCAAGCCCGAGGACCTCAGCAAGGCAGTTCATCGAATTTGCGGTAAACATGCCAGCACATGACCCGCATCCCGGACACGCTTCATCTTCCAGTTCCTCGAGCTCACCCGGGGTTATCTGCCCGGCCTTCAGCGCGCCCACCCCTTCAAAAACCGATATGAGATCGACGGGCTTTCCACCGACGTGACCGGCCAGCATAGGGCCGCCGCTTACCAGTATCGCCGGAATGTTAAGCCTGAGGGCGGCCATTAACATGCCCGGTATAATTTTGTCGCAATTCGGGATCAGGACCAACCCGTCGAAAGGATGGGCCATGGCCATTATCTCGACCGAATCTGCTATCAGTTCCCGGCTTGCCAGAGAATAGCGCATCCCTGCGTGATTCATGGCAATACCATCACAAACACCGATGGTGCTGAACTCGATTGGTGTGCCGCCGGCCAGACGGACCCCTGCTTTTACCCCATCGGCTATTTTGTCAAGGTGAATGTGTCCGGGAATAATCTCGTTGGCTGAGTTGACAACACCTATCATAGGCCTGTCTATTTCCCATCCGGTGTAGCCCATGGCCTTGAAAAGTGATCGGTGAGGGGCCTTTTCCACACCTTTCTTCATCAGATCGCTTCGCATCCCTTTATCTCCCTTCGGTCGATAACCGGTTCATTTGGAAGGAGCCTAAAATTTTAATAATTAAAACATATTTGGTCACTTTTAAAGCGAAAAGAAAATACCTAAGCCTTCAAGTTGACAAACCATTTTCTGAATTTATATAATCCTGCCGCTATGAGCTCGATATTCGGTCCTATACCATCCCGGCGCTATGGAAAATCCCTGGGAATAGATGTCATCCCCCCGAAAACATGTTCCTTCGACTGCATTTACTGCGAGTCGGGACCTACCACGCATCTTAGCGTTAAGCGGGAAAATTTTGTCGACCCCAAGGAAGTCCTCGAAGAGCTGAGCGCCTTTTTGCGCCTCCATCCAAATGCAACAGACGTACTGACCTTTTCGAGCGCCGGTGAACCAACACTTTATGAAGGTCTCGGGGAACTAATTGCCGCTATTAGAAAAGCCTACCCGACATTGCCCTTGATCGTGCTGACCAATGGGTCTCTTTTGTGGCAGCCCGAAGTGAGGCGCTGCCTTCTTGGAGCCGACCGCGTTGTTCCTTCCCTGGACGCTGTCACATCCGCTGTTTTCCACAACATCAATAGACCCCATCCATCCTTGGAACTGGAGCAGATCATCGAGGGAATACGGGCTTTTAGAAAGGACTACAAAGCTCAGTTGCACATCGAAGTAGCGCTGGTCTCGGGAGTAAACGACAATCAGGCAGATCTTTCCACACTGGCGCGGGTAATCGAGTCTATCGGACCGGATAAGATCGAATTGAACACAGTCGCCCGCCCTCCAGCGTGCGCAGGAACGCGGGGCCTCAGCGACGCTCGGATGGCATGGGCCGCTTCCTTTTTTAGTTCACTCAATACGCAAATAGTGGGCGTATTCGAGTCTCATGAATGCGGCTGCGGCCAGGAACCGATCGGTCTGCGCATAGTGGAGACAGTGCAGAGGCGGCCCTGCACCGTTGCTGAACTGGCCGCCTCTCTGGGTGTCCCGGAAACAAAGGTGGAACGGGAATCGCAAAAGCTTCATGAACAGGGAAAGCTCAGGAAGCTTCGCTTCGACGGAAAGGTATTTCTTTGCAACGCTCAAGCCAGCCAGGAGCGGTCCCGCACTTCGCGCGAGAAAGGCCCTGTGTAGAGTTAGCGGCATTGGTGGCTAGCGCCTCTTTGCAGCAAGATTCAGTCCCGCTATTTTGACTGCCCCGCGATGATAGCCCGTGGGAAAAAGTTCCGCGAATTCATCGACATCTATCCCCATTGCCTCGCACGTTGCATAAACAGTTGGAATCTCATCGTTTTTCTTATATTCTGAGCGCATGTACCTGATTATCCGCCAGTGTATTTCGCTGAGAGGTTTGTCCATTTGCAGGTCGCGAGCTTTGAATATCGCAAAATCCTCATCCCACTCATCCGGGTCGATAAGAAAACCGTGCACATTCACCCGATAAACCTTTTTGTCGAGCAAGGCCGGTTCACTTGGGGTCTCTGGCGTTGCATAAAACGGAGCGGTTACTCCCCCTGTCATAAAGGACACGCCGGCAAGCTTACACGCCCCACGCTGGTAGCCGGATGGAAAAAGACTTTGCAGATCCTTTAACTTCAGCTTGTGGGCCCTGCATGTCTTATGGACTATCGGGCATGAACCGGTTTCCAGATAAGCTTCACGGATGAACTTCAGTACGTCCCAATGGGAAGCCGTAAGACCCCCTGTTATTCCTAACGCCGGGGCCATCGCTTCGACGAAATCCTCATCCCACTGGCCCGGATTAGCCAGGAAACCATCGTCATCCAGGACATAGGTCTTGTTTTTTCTTTCCAGTGTCTGCATATCAGCCTCCTGTGGAAAATGAGATGCGGTTGAGCATGGATTCTACCCTCTCTTACCCCCGGAAAACAATCGCTTTCCCGACCAGCTCAAAGACGCTTCCGACCGCGACTTCACGGCGATGGTACTCCATAAGCTGCCCAATCTGCCGCTTGCAGTTGAAGCACGGAGCAGCAACATACGCGGCTCCCGTTTGATCGATTTGTTCGAGCTTTTTCTTCCCTGTGCAGGTCATGCGATATTTGTGGAAAGAGTCCATTCCATGCACTCCCTCGCCGCCGTCTAAAACGGCCAGCCCTCCACCCGCGCCACAACACCAGTTGTAATCCCGATTCGGGGTCATTTCCAGAAAATTACCTGCGCACGCGCGCAGGACCTCCCTGGGTTCTTCGGTCAAACCTGTACTCCTGGCGTAATTGCAGGGATCATGGTAGGTCACGGCCATAGGGTTTTGGCTGCTGTCCAGTTTTACGCCCCTCTTGCGGATGACCTCGGCCGCCAGGACGAATATGCTCGTAATTTGATAGGGAATGTCTTTTCCCCAGTAATTCGCGCCCCCGATTTGCGTGGCCACCCGGTACGCGTGCCCGCATTCCCCGATTACGAGCTTTTCTACGCCCAGGTTCATGCTCGCCTCGTGAAGCCGCCTGTTTTTTTCTTTCATATGCGCATCATCTCCGGTGAACAGCCCGAAGTTCGCCGCGTCAAAAGCATAGGAACTCAATGTCCAGTCTATCCCCGCAGCATGGAAGAAAGCCGCACATCCCATGAGGGTCTCGGGATAAGAAAGTATCTCACCCCCAGAGGTTACGAAAAGTACGTCAGCCTTCCGGTCTATGGGAACTTTGATAGCTACGCCGTATTGTTCGACAAGCTCGCCTTCAAGGAAATCGGCTATCTCCACCGCTGTCGGTGGACTAATACCCTCGCCGTTGCCGAACCTGTCGTCGAATTGCTGGATCGTACTGATCTTTCCCGGCGTCAAACCTATGGAGTGAAGGATCGAGCGCGCCTTACGGGTTATCACCGAATTATCGATTCCCAGGGGACAGAATTTTGCACACCGGCGACACCCCGAGCAGGAGTAGAAATCCTTCGCCCAAGCTTGAAGGTCTCTCGCGGTTAAGCCGTTTCCGTTCACAAGACCTACCGACCAAAGGACTTTCTTCAAGACGGACCGCTCCGCATTGTAGATTCTTCGTAAACGGTCCGAGCGCATCGCCGGGTTGGCGTAGCAGTCGGGATCGCTCTGGCTCACGTGACACTGCCTCGCGCACGTGCCGCACTTTGTACAGATATCCATGTACAATTGAAGGACCATCGGTCCGTTCCTTATGGCCTTTACCGCCTCTATTGCTTTGTCCAGCTCGGCCTGTTGGAGCATTTTGCTTTGCAGGCCCATCGAATTCTCCTTTTTTATCGTGCCGCGGTAAATCTTCCCGGACCAGAGTTTCAACGGATTCGCTTAACCCTTCAGCATCGATAGAGCGCAGATTTGGTGTAAAAAACACCTGGGATATGCACCAATTTGCTGAACGGAACATACATGATCAGCACCTGGGCAAAGAATAAGTGAATCAACAGGAAACGATTATGTGGAATGGCCGTAATTTGCAACCCGACAAGGCCGGGAAAAAACTCGCGGACCGGCGCCGTATCGAAATAAGAGCTGAAGCGCATCAGATCGCCGCTAATTACTACTGCCAGAATAAGTGCGATACTGACGTAGTCCTCCAGACTGGAAATCTCCCGAACTCGGGCAGAGCTGAGCCGGCGCGTAAGAAGATAGATCGCCGCGACAAGGAGCACCAGCCCCGCAGTTCCGCCAATTGCAGCCCCTATCCGGTCGGCCCTTCCGTATTCGAAACCAAGGTTTTTCCACAAAGTGTTCAAGTCGGTTATCAGCATTGTGTGTCCAATCAGGACCATGAAAAGGAACAGGTGGAATGCCCATGTTCCGATCCAGAGAGACCTGTTGCCATCGCACAACTGCCCGAAAGTGAGGCTCTCCACGAGGATTCGTTTCCACATCTGCCAGGGTGTGGCAGGCGTTGGGAAAAGGGGTATTCTTGCTGCGCCCGCCCTGTTCCAGTTCCTGAGCCTGCCGACCATGCCGGCCACAAAGACCGCTACCGTCACACACGGCATGAGGATGCAAATAAACTTGGCAACATACATAAGGATTGTCCTTTTTTAACGGTATCCCGACTGAATTAGTGATAATATGTTTCAAAAATAATTTCAAATCACGTCGGACAGGAAGGTCTTCTCCATCTTTTCCGCGACATAGTCGCGCAGTTCACGGAAAACCTCCAGGAGTCGCCCTTCCTTCTGAATAGGGGTAGGGCAATAGAAATACTTACTCACTGATTCCGTAGAGGCAAGGGCGCCGTCGAAAAGCCGGATGATTTCAGCAAGGCAGATCCCATCGGGACTCTTGGACAACACGAACCCGCCTTTTTTGCCCTTGGTGCTGTGAACATAATTGGCGCGCCTGAGTGTAAGCAGGATCTCTTCGAGAAACCTTGGAGGTATTTGCTGGGCCGAGGCAATCGTATGGACAGGGATGTATTCCTCTGTCCGGTTTCGTGCCAGGTAAACTAAAGCAAGCAAAGCATATTCACAACGGGCCGTCAGTTTCACTTTTTCCCCGGTGCAGCATTTGCGATGTAATCTGCGGGGGGAGCAAATGTCCGCCCTGCCCTTCCGACCTCCAGAGCCAGCGCCGTGACGCTCTCATTACAATATATCACATTTCCGGTCGAGTTAATAATATAGACAAAAGCAGCTGTCAACCATTTGCTTCCTTCTCGAAAAACGCAGTCAACGCAGGTCTTCGCACTTCCCACCCCGACGCCTGTTTCAAATCCTGTAGATCCTGCTAATCCTGTCTTTTTTTCCTTCTTTCTTTGGGTTTTTTTGCCGTTCACTGTTCACTGCTCACTGTTCGCCGTTACAATTAGGGGGTATTATGTACAGGAAGCATATCTCCCGTTCACTCTTCCGACAGCCTTTACGGCTGTGACTGAGCACTAGGTTTGAAAGGTCCTCAATGGCTGAAATAAAAAGCACTCTCGAACTGGTCATGGAGAAAACCCGCCATCTCCACATGAGCCAGGAAGAAAAGCGCAAGCAGGCAGTTCAGGCATTCAAGGAGGCTGTAAGCAGGCTCGCTGGCAAATACCTGGATGGCCAAATAAGCTTGCAGAAGTTCAAGGCGGAATTTAACCAACTTGGAGAAGACGCGCCATCATGCAAAACCGACGCGGCCGCCGAAATCGGCAGACGAATGGACCCCGGCGTCGACAACACGGCTTTGCTCGATCTCATAAGAGACGGCCTGGGCTTTAACATTTCAGGCATCGAGGCAACACTACGCCATTTCCGTAAAAGGCTTTACTACGATGAGGCCCAAGCACGCGAGCGTGTCCGAGTCCATCTGTCCACAAAAGGAATATTCGGTAGCGCCGTGATCCCCAATCTGGGACCGGATAAGGACTGGACAAAGAGGCGCCTGGAAATGTTTGAGGCCGTCGGGCTGGAACTTGGAGCACAAATCGCGCAACTCAAACAGGTGTAAGACAGTGCGGGCGTCCATCCTGCTCAAAATCACGGCCCTCGGTTTGGCCGTGTTCGCCGCGATTTCCTTGTTTGAAAGGTTCGCCTTCACCGGTCCGGCCATTTCCTGGAAGGAAGCCGATGAGGGTTTGTATGTGGCTGAATTTGAGTCGGTTTTTGATAATGCCCCCTATGCCGTAACCATCGTTAGGATAGACCCCGAACGTTATACGTTTAACCTTTTGTGCGCCAGCGAACATGACAGGGCACCTCTCACCGTCAGGGAGTGGGCCACCAGATATAAAATGCTCGCTGCTGTTAACGCCGGGATGTTTCAAGAGAACGGTTTGACCAGCGTTGGTTACATGAAAAACTTCGATCACGTGAACAATCCAAGGCTCAGCAAAGCCAACACCATCCTGGCGTTCAACCCTGTGGAAAAAAATCTCCCGGAAATACGGATTATTGACCGTGAATGTCAGGATTTTAACGACTTGCGTCAAAAATACAAATCGTTCGTACAGAGCACGAGGATGATTTCGTGCAATCGGCAAAACGTTTGGAGCGAACAGGATTCAAAGTGGAGCTCCCTGGCCGTCGGGGCTGACACCCAGGGGAATATCCTATTCCTTTTCACCAGGACTCCTCACTCGGTTCATGATTTCATAGAAGTCCTTCTCTCTCTGCCCCTTTGCCTTAAAAGCGCAATGTACCTCGAAGGCGGACCGCAGGCTTCGCTTTATCTTTCTACCTCCAAGATGACCCTGGAAAGATACGGAGTCTGGGGGGGCCTTGAGAATGATTCCCTCCAATTTCCACTGCCCATTCCCAATGTGATAGGCCTGTCCAAAAAACTGGCCGCCAAAAGCTAGCCGTGCAAAGGTGTTTATCTCATTGCAAGCCTAATGCCTTAAGATCGATTTTTGCCGTATTTGGTTTAACCGGAAAATCGCGTCACTGGTCTCGTCAAGCATTTTGTTTATTGCCTCCCGATCCTTAGGCCTGAGCGCCCCCGCAGACTGGAGTTGATCGTATCTTTCTTTGATCTGATTCAGTTTATCCCGGATAGGTTTGGCGTCTTCGCGGCTGATTGCCTTCGCTGCAATGTCCTGATCCAGCCACTTGTTCTGATCGGCGATTCGGTTTGCTATATCAACTTCTACCGGCTTCAGGACGGGTTTTATTTCCGACATGCAGGCCGTGACCAAAAAAACCGCAATGATTAGACTGGCTTTGCGCACCTCTGCTCCTCGTAACATCATCTCAAAACGGGACCGATTTTCCCAAAATCAGTAAACGACCACCGACTTCGTCGGTGGCTTTGAAAAACTGGGACAAAGGCTCCTGACAATGTCAGTCGCCTTTGTCTCGCCAAATTTGCAGTTGCTCGGCTCTCATTTCGCTGTCTTGCTGTTCTTTGACATATTTCTTG
>DASPQK010000415.1:0-5990 GCA_035624985.1 Syntrophobacteraceae bacterium
CCTCAACTGGTAAGCGATCTCCTTTACAGCTTCCAGATTCGTCTTCAGGATTGTCTCCTCGAGGTTGCGTTTACCGACGTATCTGCCCGTATTTACATCTATGGCCGTAAGCGCCTCGGTAGATTCTATCACGATATATCCGCCGGATTTCAGCCAGATTTTCTTGCTCAACGCCCTCTGGATTTCCATTTCGATGCCGTAAGCGTCAAAAATCGGCTCATCGCCATCGTATAGTTCCACCTCGTTCTGAAGTGAAGGCATGAATGTCTCGGTAAAACTCAAAATTTTTCGATACTCGGACTCGGAGTCTATTACGAGCCGGTCGACCTCCTTTGTGAAAAGGTCGCGGACCGCTCGAAGGGTTATGCCAAGTTCCTGATAGATCAAAGAAGGCACGGAGGCATTTTCGGACCGGCGCTGAATCGTCTGCCAGAGTTTGCCCACAAAATCCGACTCCGACCGGAGCTTCTCTCTTTCGGCGCCCTCGGCCGCTGTGCGGACAATAAATCCACGGTGAGGCGGTTTTATTTCACATATCGCCTCTCGAAGACGCTTTCGCTCGGTTTCGTCTTCGATTCTGCGCGATACCCCCACCCGGTCCACCGTAGGCATATAAACCAGGTTCCTGCCGGGCAGCGTTATATGAGTCGTTATCCTTGCTCCTTTACTCCCAATGGGCTCCTTGGCCACCTGGACGAGGATGTCCTGACCCTCCTGAAGCCTGTCCTCAATGGGAATGCCCTCATAGCTGCCGCGAAAGTCGGCTTCACCGTATTCGCACACGGCGTTTTCGATAACCCCCTCCCCGCTGTCCTCCACGGCTTCCCGTTCGCACGACGAGATAAAAAATTGTTCGATCTCGCTCATGGGACGATAAATATCGCTCACATACAAAAACGCCGCCTTATCCAGACCTATGTCCACGAAGGCTGCCTGCATGCCCGGCAGGACTCTTACCACCCGCCCTTTGTAAATATTTCCGGCAATGCCCCGGTCTGAGCTTCTTTCAACGTAGAGTTCGGCTACCTGCCCGTTTTCCACCAGCGCTACACGGGTCTCAAATGGATTGCTGTTAATTATGAGTTCTGCGGACATCGTCGTTCCTCTAACTCCTCGTTTCCTCAATCCCCAATTCGCTCAATTCGCTCTTGCCTGTTTTGCAAATCAGGCAGTTTTCCAGGCCCCGCGCACGGGCGCCTGCCAGGCTTTCAAGAATCGCCATGGGCCTGAAGCACAAAGCGGGCGTCTCGAAAATATCCATCTCAAGGGAATCCTCCCCGGCTTTTCGCATATCCAGAAGTATTTGTCCCAGCCTGGCCGTCACCTGGCCCTTTTTGGTCTTCTTGGTCACTACATTGCCGCCCTGCGACGGCCACGCATCGAGCAGATGGCGCACAACAAAAGGGTCCAGCCCCGAAATAAGGTAAACGCCCCTGCGCGGAAGGCCTGAAGCCGGTTTCTTAGTGATCCGCTCAACCATCCTGATTCCGATCACGCCGTTACACTCCCTGTCCAACCGTTCGCAAATCAGCCCAGGATCCATGTTTTCATCGAGCGCCACATAAGCCTCGGCTGCTGTGGTCTCCATCCCAAGCGGCAGGGCCTCGCCGAATGAAATCCTGGGATGCGGATTGTGACCCTTGCTGAAAACCGATGGAAGACCCGCCCGTCTGATGGCCCTCTCAAAAGCGGCGGCCATCTCCAGTTGTCCAAAAAAACGCGCTTTCCCAAGCTTTGAATAAACCACCCTGTAGAGAAACTCGCGGCCGGCGCCCGGTATCGGGGTATCGGACAGCCGCTTGAGGATCGGCCGGTCTTCTGTACGTCCTCCAGGTCCTCCAGGTCCTCCAGCCCCTCCCCCGGACCCGCCCCAGGCTCCTATGCCTCCCGTCCCGTCGTGGATAACGGGCGAGACTTTCTCGCCGCCGCAGACCCCGCAAAGCGCGCACGTCCCCTGTCGGCAGTCGGGGGTAAACTCTTCCCCCATCGCCTTTTCATATTCCTTCCACAGATACTCCCGCGAAACGCCGGCCGACAGGTGATCCCACGGAAGGATCTCATCGCGGTCCCGGCTGCGCTCGGCATGGAAGGCCGCGTTGAGTCCGCTTTCCTCAAAGGCGCGACGCCATATCTTCTCCTTGCAATGGTCGCTCCATCCGTCAAACCTGGCGCCTGACTCCCAGGCCCGCTTGAGCACGCTCCCCAGCCGCCGGCTTCCACGCGCGAAAACCGCCTCGAGAATACTGTTGTCGGGCAGGTTCCATCTGAGCCTCAGACCCGGCTTTCTCAGCCGCTCCTTAAAGGTTCTCAAACACTCTTCCATCTGCTCCCTGGGCATTTGAGACGACCACTGGAAAGGCGTCATCGGCTTGGGAACGAAAGTGGAAATGGAAATATTTACGGACGATCTGGTTTTCTTTCCTTTTTCCCACACCCTCATGCACAAGTCTACAAGGGCGTCCCTGTCAGTATCGCCTTCTCCGGGAAGGCCCATCATGAAGTAGAGTTTTATGAGACGCCAGCCCATATCGAATGCGGCTTCGGCGCTCTTCAGCAGGTCCTCGTCGCAAATTGACTTGTTTATGATTCGCCTTAAACGCTCGCTTCCGGCTTCGGGCGCCAGTGTAAAGCCCGTCTTTCTAACCTTCCTGATATGTTCCATGAGTTCAGGGGTGAGCGTCCCCACACGCATCGACGGAAATGACACCGCAATTTTGCGGGGTTCCAGCCTTGTCATCAGTTCTCGCAGCAGGTCCTGAATCCGGCAGTAGTCTCCCGTACTCAAAGACAGTAGCGCCACGTCTTCGAAGCCGCTCGAATCAAGCGCCTTGTTCGCCGCATCGAGCACATACGCCGGATCGCGCTCTCTTACGGGCCGGTAAATGAAGCCCGCCTGGCAGAAACGGCATCCTCGAGTGCAGCCCCGGGCAATTTCAATCCCAAGGCGGTTATGGACGATATCGACGAGGGGCACGAGAGGTTTTTCGGGAATCGCGCAGGTTTGATCGAGGTCGCAAACCACTCTTTTGCTGACCTCGGTGTAGTCGGCAAATTTCGCTGCGACCTCCGATATAACACCGCTTTCATGGTAAGAAACATCGAAAAAGGATGGAACATAAATTCCGGAAATCTTCCTGATCTCAGCGAGAAAATCTTCCCTGGACCCGGCGCCGCTTCCTCTCCAGCCCCTGTGCGCATGAATTATCTCCGGCAGCGCCTCTTCGGCTTCGCCAAGAACGAAAAAATCAAAAAAGTCGGCAAGAGGCTCCGGGTTGAATGCGCACGGGCCGCCCCCGATTACAAAAGGATGATCCCCGTTCCTTTCGCGGGAATAAAGGGGTATGCGCCCCAGGTCGAGAATGGTCAGTATGTTTGAGTAGCTCAGTTCGTACTGAAGGCTTATCCCCAGGAAGTCGAATTCAAAAAGAGATCGTCCGCTTTCAATCGCCCTTAGCGGCTCAGCCGAATTCCTCAGTTTTTCCTCGTAATCGGGCCACGGCGCGTAGACCCTGTCGGCCATTACGCCTTCGGCCTGGTTCAACTGGTGGTAGAGCAACTGGAGTCCAAGATGGCTCAAGCCGATTTCGTAGACATCGGGAAATGCGAGGGCGAAGCGGACCGAAGCGTCCCTGAAGCTCTTGCGGTAGGCGTTTAATTCGAGTCCGATATAGCGTCCGGGTTTCTCGACACCCTTCAAATGCGAGTCAAACATGATCCTCAATATGTCCTTCCAACTATTTCGGAATCTTTACTTATACTTATCCGGGCGCTGCGGTGTCAACAGAAAAGGAACCAGGGCGGCAAATACAACATGAGCGCTAAGCCGCACAGGACAAATGAGCCGCAAAAACGGCAATTTCTTCTTGCATTATTGAAGACGGGTTGCTATTTTCATTGCTTGGCTTCCCCATGAGGGGATTGCGCCGGCAAAGACAGAATCTTTGAACTCGCAGAATAAATCTCTATACAGGATCACGAACCATTCGAAGGAGGAAAGACATGAAGGTTTTTGTAGGTGGCGTTGCCGCGGCGTTCCTCGGCTTCTTGGGCATCATTATCTTTCCCCATGAAGTTTTCAGGCTCATTGGAGGCGCTATTCCACTTGTCCTGCTGCTCGGCGGACTAATGGCCGCCTATCTTGGCTACGATGAAGTGAAGGACAAGCTGCCCTTCGGCAAAAGCGCCGAAACCCAGGACTCCGCCGGCGATGCCAAACTGAGAGAGGAAGCCGAAAAATATAAACAGGAAGTCGAAAGACTCAAAGACGAACTGGAAAAAAGCAAAACCACCTAAGAAGTTCTTAGTTTGTGGCAGGGTGGGCGCGATTCTTTCGCGCCCACTCTTTTTGCTGCCGCAAATCAGGTTAGGAAAAGACGAGTCCCGCGTCTCGCGGGACCATTTCTAACTCCCGACTGCCTCTCATACCAATTTGCGCCCAAGATGGGTGTCCCGGGAGGGCATACATCGCGCGACGCATTCGTTGCGCTCCCCCTTCCCTACGTAGGGTTGAGGTGCAGGGGTTCATCCCCGCCCGATCTTGAACGCGAATTGGTCTCAGGCATGCGCCTGGGTCCAGTCCGACCCCCAGCCGATCTCGACCTTCAGCGCCACGTCCAGAACCCGCACATCTTCCATCGCGCCCCGAATCAGTTCCACAGCCTGCGCCCTCATTCCGATGGGGACCTCGAACAGCAGCTCGTCATGCACCTGGAGAAGCATCTTCGGTTCGAGCTTCTCCTTTTTTAGCCGCGCGCTTATGTCCACCATTGCTTTCTTTATGAGGTCGGCCGCCGTGCCCTGGATGGGTGTGTTGATAGCCAGCCGTTCTCCAAGCTGCCGTATGGAGTAGTTGCGGCTCTGAAGCTCAGGGATCGCTCGCCTGCGCCCAAGAAGAGTCTCGGCGTATCCCAGGTCGCGCGCCTTGCCGATCGCCTCGTCTATAAAGCGCCGAACCCCGCTGTAGCGTTCGAAGTAACGGTCGATGGCCGCCTTTGCCACCTTGGTGCTGATCCGAAGCCTTTGCGCCAGGCCGAAAGGACTCATTCCGTAGGCAATACCGAAGTTTATCATCTTGGCCTGCCTGCGCATCTCGGGGCTGACCTCCGCCACTTCGACTCCAAATATCTCGGCGGCGGTCCTTCGGTGCACGTCCTCATCGTTTCTGAACGAATCCATCAGGCTTCGATCGCCGCTGTAATGGGCAAGCACGCGAAGTTCGATCTGCGAATAGTCCGCCGAAACGAGCAAAGTTCCCGGCGCCGATATGAACGCCTGGCGTATCCGTCTGCCCTCATCGCTCCGGATGGGAATGTTCTGGAGATTGGGATCGGAGCTGCTCAATCGTCCCGTAGCCGTAACCGCCTGGTTAAACGAAGTGTGAATGCGGCCCGTATCGGAGCGCACCAGCCTGGGAAGCGCGTCGGCATAGGTGCCCTTGAGTTTTGCCACGCTCCTGTAGCTAAGCACCTGCTCCACGACGGGGTGCTCCATGAAAAGTTCCTCAAGAACGCTCGTATCTGTCGAAGGACCGCTTTTTGTCTTCTTGACCACCCGGAGCCCGAGTTTATCGAAAAGGATGTATCCGAGCTGTTTGGGAGACTGAATGTTGAACTCCTCGCCCGTCATCTGGTAGATGAGCGCGGCCTTGTGGTCCAGAATGTTCTGGAACTCCGTGGAAAGCTCCTCCAACCTCTCGCGGTCGACCAGGATGCCCGTGTGCTCCATGCGGGCCAGCACCTCGGTAAGCGGCAGCTCGATTGACTCGTAGAGACCTGCGAGCTTGTGTTCTTCGAGCTTTCGCCGCAAAACGGGCGCAAGACGCAGGCAAACCCGCGCGTTGGTGCACGCGAAATCGACTGCTTTCCCAAGGTCGATTTCTCCAAAACTCAGCTGGTTCCTGCCTCTGCCCGCCAGGTCTTCATACGAGTATATGGACTCGCCCAGGTGCTCGGCGCAGACACGCTCCAGCGCGTGCGTGCGTCCCCCAGGAT
>DASPQK010000416.1:0-3409 GCA_035624985.1 Syntrophobacteraceae bacterium
GCCGGAATTGGTCGGTGCCACGATTCATTTCGTGGACAAGGGAGTTGATACCGGGCGAATACTGCTCCAGGGAAAAGTCGAATTCAATCCGGATGACACTTTGAGAACCATAACATACAGGCAGCATAAGCTGGGAACCGAGTTGCTGGTCAGGTGTCTTCAAGATTTTGAGATTTACGCAGGGAGTGCGTACCGCAAGACTGATTGCCCCGACAAAAACTACATTGCTCCAGGCTTAACTCACTATCTAAAGGGGAGAAGGTGGCTGAAGAAAAGAAGCCGGGCTTGGAAGCTCCCATTGCTCTCATAAGGAGTCGAACGCAAAGGCTCATGATTATTGGGCAATCAGCGCGACGTATTCCAAAGCTTGGAACAGATCAATTCGAAGTACCGCCAAGGTTCAACGGCAGCGGAGGTGAGCAGCGTGAGATTCAGCAGAGTTCTTTTGATTAATCCGGAGCACAATGTCGAATGGCCTGGATTAACGCCCCCTATCGGAATGGGGTATCTGGCGGAATCGCTGCGAAATGAAGATATAGATTTCGCTATTCTCGATATGAACCTGAGCCGCGGCCTAAAACACCTTCACCGCGCGCTTGACCGCTTTCAACCCGATTTGGTCGGCATGACTATGATCACGAGAGACTATCGGAGATTTTACACCACGCTCGAGGAAATAAGACGATACAACAGCCGCATCAAGATAGTCGTGGGCGGGCCGCATGTCACAATCCTGAAAGAAAAAGTGCTTGAGGAATGCTGTGCCATTGACTATGGCGTTGCAGGCGATGGGGAAAGAGCCCTTGTGGAATTGTGCAAGGGAGGGCCTGGTGAAGAAGAAATAAAAGGGCTCATTTACCGGAATAACGGCCGCATCGTCTGCACTGCGGAAAGAGAGCCGGTTACTGATTTGGATAAAATTCCTTGGCCTCGGTTCGAAAAGTTTGAACTGAATCGATATTTCAGAGAAATCAGCCTCTATACCAGCCGGGGCTGCCCTTATCGCTGCATATTCTGCGCCCGGCATGTCCTTTCACCCAAGTACAATGTCAGAAGCGCCGGCAATGTCGGAGACGAACTGGAATACTGGTATCGGAAGGGCTATAGGAAGTTCAATATCGAAGATGATAATTTCAACCTGATTCAGGGACGCGTTTACGCAATTTGCGACGAAATCGAGCGACGTAAGCTCCGTGGGCTCAGCCTGCGCTGCTCAAACGGTATTCGCGCTGATCGGATTGACAGGGCAATGCTGTCCAGGATGCGCGAGGTGGGTTTCACATATCTTGCCTTTGGTGTGGATGCGGGAAATGACCGTATGCTGAAAGTCGTCAAGAAGGGTGAAACAATGGCAGATATCGAGAGTGCAATCGCAAACGCCTGTCAGTTGGGATATACCATCAAGCTGTTTTTTATCATCGGGAATCCGTCGGAAACACCTGAGGATGTCGAGGATATGGTAAAGTTAAGCCGGAAATATCCCGTTCAGGAAGTGCATTTCAACAACGTTGTTCCCTACCCGGGGACGGAGTTGTACAACTGGATTAAGGAGCATAATTATTTCCTTCGGCAACCGGATGAATATCTAAACAACGCATCATTTTGGGAAAAAAGGCCGATATTCGAAACCCCCGAGTTGCCTGCAGCGGAGAGAATTCGGCTAACCGGATATCTCCATAAAATGCGCGAAGAAATACATCGGAAATCCATAGAGCGTATGTTCCCCAGATACGGCCTGTTGGGCAAGCTGGCTGGCCGCATTTTATCAAATAAGTGGCTTGAACGATTCTATTACGGGAGTACATTTTGGAGAGGGCTGATAGAACGCTTCAGATATCGGTTGATCCCAGGTAATTAAATCATTTGGCGGCATAAAAACTGACCGCGAGCACAGAATTCTACTTCAGGGTCTCCGCAAGACCAATTCGGGCAAGGTGCTTGAGGTCGGCTTCGGCGTAAACGTCAACGACCTTTACATCGAGGAAGGTACCCTCACCTATGAGGTCCTCAATGGATGGTGGACTGATGCGGGGACTTTTGAATCCTTGCTGCGCACGAAGAATTTTGTTGCCCAAACTGGCGCCAGCAAGCTGGCTGTCCGCATCGGAGCCGAGAGTGGACATGCTGCCGAGGAGATAGTCTAGTGAAAATCTTTATTACCGGCGGGGCTGGTTTTATTGGCTCAAACTTCATTCGGCATGTGCTCTCTCTCGGTGATAGCTACACCGTCGTTAACTTCGACAAACTGACTTACGCCGGAAACCTTGCGAACTTACAATCAGTAGCGGGCGACCCTAGATACCTGTTCGTGAAGGGCGACATCTGTGATCCTGATGCCGTTGCCCAGGCCATGCGAGGGTGTGACGTTGTCGTGCATTTTGCGGCAGAGTCGCACGTGGATCGCAGCATCTACGAGCCTGCCCCGGCGATCCAGACCAACATTACCGGAACGTTCATCCTGCTACAGGTGGCGCGTACTCTCAACATGCAGCGATTTCTTCATGTCTCCACAGATGAGGTCTATGGCGATTTGCCACCCGGCGTGAGTGCAGACGAGGACTTCGCGTTACAACCCAGCAGTCCGTACTCGGCCTCCAAGGCAGGATCGGATTTATTAGTTCGGTCCTTCGTTAGGACATATCGATTTCCGGCTCTAATTACACGCTCCTCCAATAACTACGGGCCATACCAATTTCCCGAGAAGTTTCTGCCCCTCATGATCACCAACGCCCTCGGAAACAAGCCACTTCCGGTCTATGGCGATGGCCGGCAGCAGCGTGATTGGCTGCACGTAGAAGACAACTGCCGGGGGATCCTGGGGGTTCTTGAACGTGGGAGAGTTGGTGAAACCTACAACATTGGTGGCACCGAGGTGCTCGAAAACCTGGAGGTAATTTCGCGGCTGCTGAAGCTGATGGGGAAGCCGGAATCTCTCATCACCTCGGTGGCTGATCGCCCCGGCCACGATAGGCGGTACGCTCTGGATTGCACAAAGATAGAAAAGGAACTCCACTGGCGCCCTGACATTCAACTCGATAGGGGATTGGAGCAGACCGTCAACTGGTATCGTGAGCATGCAGATTGGGTGGAAGCTGTGCGGCGGGGCGAATATCGCACCTATTATGCAAAATACTACGAGAATCGGAATTCCTCATTAGAGAAGGTGATGTCAGCCGGGGGCGATTCTCTCGCCTCCGGCGCCCCAGGGGAAGAAGTAGCCTCCCGCAAAGACCGCACGAACTGAGGGTCGGCAAAAGCTTAAGCCCTTTCGAAAGGTTTGCTGCTATCGGCTTTTGACGGTCTCAGTCGCTGCCCCCCATCCCGGGCACCCATCCCTGACAATCAACAAAAGGTTCTTGCTTTCCAGTCCGCGTCGATAAAGAGTATCCGACCGGCAGACCCATGTCGG
>DASPQK010000417.1:0-6005 GCA_035624985.1 Syntrophobacteraceae bacterium
AGATGCATGCGTTCATCATCCGCAAGGAGCCCAAGGGGCACGGCACCGGCCAGTGGCTGGAAGGGCGCAAGAACCTTCCGGCTGGGACCGGCGTGGTCATCGTGGAAGACGTGGTCACCACCGGCGGTTCATCCATGAAGGCCGTGCGCCGGGCGGAGGAAGAGGGGCTGAAGGTGCTGGGCATCGTCACCCTGGTGGACCGCGAAGAAGGGGGCCGGGAGAATATCGAGGCCGAGGGGTATTGGCTGAAAGCCATCTTCACCAAGTCGGAACTCGTAGGTTTGACAGGCTGTTGAAAAACAGCCATCTCGCCGCCATCCTCGCAAGCCCCTTCGTGCGGCGTAGCGCTGCTACGCCTCCTCGGGGCTTGCTGCGGGTGCGCCGATCTGACTATTTTTGAACAGCCTGAGTTTCTCAACAACCTGTTATAAGGCAAAACTACTGCTGGGCCGGTCTGCGCGGTGTTGCCAGCTGTTTGCGCCTTGCATACCGGCCTCCTCATGACGTTTTACAAGAGGCTCTAATGGCGGCAAAGCAACGCCTGGACAAGCTGATGGTCGAACGGGGCCTGGCCCCTTCCCGTGAAAAGGCCCAGGCCCTGATCATGGCCGGCCAGGTGGTGGTCGGCGAACACGCCGCTGACAAGGCCGGGCAACAGGTGGCGGCCGATGCGGAGATTCGCATCAAGGGGGATATCCTCCCCTATGTGAGCCGGGGCGGCCTTAAACTCAGGAAGGCGCTGGACGAATTCGGCGTCCCTGTCGGCGATATCGTTGCCCTGGATGTGGGGGCGTCCACCGGCGGCTTTACCGATTGCCTCCTCCAGGCCGGCGCCCGCAAGGTCTTTGCGGTGGACGTGGGGTATGGCCAGTTGGCCTGGAAGCTGCGGCAGGACCCGCGGGTCGTCAGCCTCGAAAAGACCAACATCCGGTATCTCACTCCCGATCAGCTTGACGAGGTACCGGCAATGGCGGTCATCGATGCCTCATTCATCTCGCTGGCCAAGGTGCTGCCGGCAGTGGCCGGGCTGGTCAGGCCGGGCGGCCGCATCATCGCCCTGATCAAGCCCCAGTTCGAGGTCGGCCGGGGTGACGTGGGGAAGGGGGGCATCGTCCGCGACCCGGCAGCCCATGACAAGGCTGTCGCAGGGGTCCGGCAGGCGGCAACGGAGCTTGGCCTGAAGGTAAGCGGGGTGTGCGATTCGCCTATCCTGGGCGCGGACGGCAACAGGGAGTTTCTGATACTGCTTGAGATACCGGAGGGACCAGTCATGGATTCATGCATCTTCTGCAAGATCATTCGCAATGAAATACCGGCGAAAAAGGTGTTCGAAGACGACCACCTGCTGGTCATCGAGGACATCGCGCCCCAGGCGCCCCTGCACCTGCTCTTCCTGGCGAAGAAACACCTGGTCAATTGCTTCGACATGACCGAACAGGACGACGCCCTGGTCGGCTACATTTTCAGGAAGGCGGGCGAAATAGTCCGCCAGATGGGGTATGCGGAGTCCGGCTTCCGCATGGTGCAGAACAATGGCGAAGGGGTGGGGCAATCGGTGTTCCACATCCATTTCCACCTCCTGGCCGGCCGTCATTTCAACTGGCCTCCGGGGTAAAGTTGAACTCATGTCAGGGCGCTGTGCCCTGCCGGCGGACGTTTATCCTGATTACATCTTCGCACAGGAAGGGAAGGGGTACGACACCATGGGACGAATAGTGGCTCTTGTGGCGGCGATGCTGCTCTGGTCGCTGCCGGTAATGGCTGAAACCTATACCTGGACCGACAAAGACGGCACCGTCAACTACACCGACGATTATTACAGTGTGCCGAAGGCGTACCGCAAAAATGTCCGTAAACTGGGAGACGTGGATGCTGCGCCGGCCCCGGCAGAGGTTGTAAGAGCAAGGAAGCCCATCCTGCGGCAGCCGTGCCGGACGCATCGGGAGCCCCGAAGGTGCAACCCGACAGTGTCCCGTACGGCGGGAAAAAGGCCGCGGCCTGGAAGCAGGAGTTCAGGGAGCGGGAGGCAAACTATAAACAACTGGAAAGCCAGCTCCTGGAGTTGGAGAGGCTCATGAAAGACCCCGGAGACTTACCCATGGAACGCATACGGGCTCTTCCCCAGGAGTTCAAGGATACCCAGCTTCGGTACAACGAGGCCATCAAGGCGTACAACGATCTGAACGATGCCGCCAACAAGGCCGAGCTGCCCGCCGAATACCGGAAGTAGGAAAAGCGCTGTCGACCACGCCGTCCCCCTCCCCATTATCAGGGAGGGGGTCTTATTCTCCCCTCCTGGTTCAGGAGGGGCCGGGGGTGGTCGCCAACCTCAGTCTCGACCACCCCCTGTCCCCCCTCCTTATCAAGGAGGGATATTGGAAAATTCTCCACTTCCGGTTGGGGACTGGCCGGGGGTGGCAGATAGTGTTCATATGATATATGGTTTCCCTTTCAGGGATTGTTTTGCTATTATGAAAAATATGGGTGAAAAGCTGATCTGCAACAACAAGAAGGCCTATCATGAATATTTTATCGAGGAGAAACTGGAAGCGGGCATGGTGCTTCAGGGGACCGAGGTAAAATCGCTGCGGGCCGGCAAGGTCAATCTGACCGATTCCTTCATGCTGATCCGTGATGGAGAGGCGTTTCTGCACAACCTGCACATCTCGCCGTACGATTTCGGCAACCGCCAGAATCACCAGCCGGATCGCCAGCGCAAGCTTTTGTTGCACCGTCGGGAGATTACCCGGCTGTTCGGCAGGATCAGGGAACAGGGGTATTCGGCCATACCGCTTCGGCTCTATTTCAAGGACGGCTTGGTGAAGGTTGAGATCGGCCTGGCCAAAGGCAAGAAGCTGTACGATAAACGCGAGGATATGAAGAAGAAGGATACGCAGAGGGAGATGTCGCATGCCCTGAAGGCGCGTAACAGGGATTAAGAGGTTGTTGAAAAACAGCCATCTCGCCGCCGTCCTCACAAGCCCTCTTGTGCGGCGTAGCGCTGCTACGCCTCCGCGGGGCTGGCTGCGGGTGCGACGATCTGACTATTTTTGAACAACCTTGGTTAGTTAGGAGGTTGTTGCTTGAAAACTGTTGAGGGATGAGTAAAGGCGGTTTTCTCAACTCTCAACTTTCAACTCTCATCTGCTTTTGAAAGGGGGCGTAAAGGTTTCGACGGGGAAGTGAAAATCTGGGTTGCACCGGGTCGGGGCAGGTGGCCGACCTTAATAAACCTGCAACGGCATTAATTGCCGACAATTATAACACTCCTGTAGCTCTCGCAGCTTAACAGGCGTCCCCGACCGAGATGCCGATGGTAGGAAGGGGGCGTCATTTACTATCGGATTGGGATGCGCAACGCCCGTAGCGTAACCTGAAATCTTGCGGGACCGCCGGCAGGATGCTTTGTCCTTTGCGTATGCTGCCGGTTAAATCGAGCAATTGACTAACGGTGTAGTAATTCAGATGGTAGGTTCTTCGGACCCGGGTTCGATTCCCGGCGCCTCCACCAATTAATAGTCCGGCACTGTCCGGGAAAATCCAAAAGCTCTTGAGAAATCAAGGGCTTTTCTTTTTATGTTGTCCGGGGTTGTCCAATTTGATATGGTGGAAGCCAAGGAAATACTGGGTAAGAGTCTGGGTAACTGGGTGGGGCTACTGGGTAACATTTGAAAAAGTCCTGGGTAACTATCCGGTAGCCTATTTAAAAGGGGATGTTATGGCGACAGACTTTCTTGCAGACGTTACGGTTAAAACAGCCAAGCCAAAGAAGAAAGATTACAAGCTGTCTGATGGTAAGGGGCTTTTTCTACACGTAACTGAAAGCGGCGGTAAAAGGTGGCTTTTTCGGTATTTTTTTGCCGGGAAAGAGAAGATGATATCTTTCGGGACTTACCCCGACTTATCTTTGGCCGAAGCCAGAGATAAGCGACAAGAGGCCAGAAATCAGGTTGCCAAAGGGATTGATCCTAGTGCGGAACGCAAGGCGTTGAAGGAGGCTCTCGCTGTACAGGCGGCGGTTATTGAAAATAGCTTTGAAGTCGTTGCACGTGAATGGCACACGCAAAATTCTGTATATGACCCCAAAAAGAAGAACAAGGTATGGACTCCCGGGCACGCTGAGACAATACTATCAAGGCTTGAACGGGATGTTTTTCCCTGGCTTGGCAATAAACCGATATCCGAAATCAAGCCTCCTGATATATTGGCTGTTTTGCGTCGTGTCGAAGGACGTGGAGCACTGGAGTCGGCTCACAGGATAAGAACAATTTGTGGGCAGGTGCTTCGTTATGCCGTCGCTACTGGTCTGGCAGAAAGGGATGCAGCGGCAGATCTGAGAGGGGCGTTGCCACCGGTACAGGAAAATCATCATGCTGCCCTGACCGAACCTAGGGAGGTTGCAGAACTGCTCCGCGCCATTGACGGCTACAAAGGTACATTTCCTGTCATTTGTGCTTTAAAGCTTGCGCCGATGTTTTTTGTCCGGCCTGGGGAACTGCGGCAAATGGAGTGGAATGAGATTGAATTTCAGATGCTTGACGGCAGTATGCCGCGATGGAATGTCCCGGCAGAAAAGATGAAGATGAGACTGCCACATATTGTTCCTCTCTGCCAGCAGGCCGTAGCGATCCTGAAGGAACTGCAGCCGCTCACCGGCAACGGTCGGTATGTGTTTCCTTGTCACCGCTCGCCACATCGGCCTATGTCGGAAAATGCAATCAATGCTGCCCTTCGGCGCATGGGGTTTACCAAAGACGATATGACAGGGCACGGCTTCAGGGCAATGGCGCGGACGATCCTTGATGAGGTTTTGGGGGTACGGGCTGACTATGTTGAGCATCAGCTTGCGCATGCCGTCAAAGACCCGAACGGCAGAGCATACAACCGAACCACCCACCTTGTCGAACGTGGGAAGATGATGCAGCTTTGGGCGGATTATCTGGATGGGTTGAAAGTTGGGGCTAAGGTTATACCATTCAAGCGTACAGCTTGAGAATTCACGTTCTTATCGCAACCAGATCAATGTTGGAATAATGCAAAGTAAATTTGGTTCGTGTCTGCTTTGGGTCCCCGGTCGTGACGCTCAGCAAAACTTTTTCGCCTATGGCTTTATTATGACTCCGATCAAGAGAAATCATCCAAGGAGTGTATATTCTTTTTATAGGTTGACTTAACGGACCGAAATTGACCGGCATCATTCTGTTTGAGTGTTGTTATTCGTCCTCATCGAGTGTCTTATTGTGCTCAAGATCTTTAAGGTAACATTCAAGGTTACTCGAAATTTTCTCAAATATTTGTGGGACATAGAAGGAAAGTTCAGACATATCAGGGACATTATGGCTCGGCCCACCATAATAGTATCGCATATGATTGAGAATATCTTGCTTCTCAGAATCCATCAGCTTATCAAATGGGTTCTGAGTAATGTGGTTATGAAAATCAGAGAGATGGACGAAAGAACACCCGAACTTATATACGGATTGCGTCCACCCCTGTAAATGCTGTGCCAAATCAACCATATCTCTATCTGTCACGTCGCGCCATTTGCCATTGCTGGTTTGACTCTTCCATTTCTTTCCTTGTAGCGTCGAATCAATCAGCCTCTGACGCTCGGTGAGGTCAGTAACAGCAAGTAAATAAATTACTCGAATCATGGAGTCCAATTCTTGGCGGAGAATTGAAAACGCTGGACTTAATACAACATTAGGGCTGGAGAAATATTTTATTGCTCTCCGATTCTCATCGGTTCTATTGCGAATCATATCACAGAATGTTTTTATATTTTGGTTCATTTTTTATGCTCAACGTTGAAGGCGCTGTGTGGTTATAGCGACCGCGGCCATTACCACGATGAGTGTCCCGTCAATTATTGATATTGCTTTTATCAATCTTTTCATTTTCTCTGGTCTAACGTGTCGTGGCGTAAAACTGGTTCTTCATATGCATCAAGTTGCCATGAATCCTCATATCGCATGTGATCTGCAATCTTAGGTATAGTTGTCCCT
>DASPQK010000418.1:0-12877 GCA_035624985.1 Syntrophobacteraceae bacterium
TCCAGGCAGGTTCCGTCTTCCACTGCCGTTATGCAGGCCATAACCGGGGCGTTCTTGAAGGCCACGGCGAACTTGTGTTCACTTTCACGGAGCAGATCTTGGGCATTAATTTTTGCCAGTGTTACCGCCAGGTACCGTGCAAGCCGCTCCCACAGAGCAATGTCTTCAGGTGAAAACCGGTCTTTGCGCCGGTCATTCAACTGGAGCAATCCAAGTCGATCATCACCGCTGCTCAGCGGAATCAAGGCCACCGATTCGTACCCATCCCCGTTACAGCGGTTGCGTGTGCGGGCCTGGAGGTCTTCTTCCGTTGAAGTTGCGAGCAGTTCAGTCGTGCAGTTTGTCCAAAAGCTCCCGTTGTTGGTAAAAAAAGGCTTAGAAGGATCGAACCGGCCGTAGATTATGTTCCCGCACATGCACTCCAGGATAGGATAACCGGCCGTGTCCCGAATGACCTCCCCCATGTCGTCTATGGCGCAAAGCGAGTTCTCAGCCAGGACAAACTCCGCAGGAGATCCTCGCGTCTCGTAATAGGGATAGTCGTCTCCCTCCTTCAGCCGGATGCCTACGGCATCGCAACCCGATCTCTGATGGAAAAAGGCTGACGCAGATCGAACCATTTCTTCCCTGTTCCTGCTTTCGTTAACGAGCCGCAGGAAATCAATCGTCAGCGCCTGTTCCATTTCAGTCCGTTTTCGCTCCGTGATGTCAGTCACCATCGCGAACGCGCCGACCCTGCTCCCCGACCCGTCAAAAAGCGGCGTCACACTGAACCGGCAGGAGAGATGTAAGCCATCCGGGCGAGAGAGGGCAATCTCATAGACGCTTGTTAGTCCCTGTGCCCTCAGTTTGATCTGCTGCTCGAAGATGACCCTGTTTTCATCATCCACAAAATCGAATATTTTTCTCCCGAGGATCTCTTCCTGTTTTCTGCCCAGGATATCACACATCTTGGGATTGACATCCGTGGTCGCATTCTCGTTATCTATCAGCCAGAATCCTTCATTAGCCGTCTGCAAGATGGTCCTGAAGCGCTGTTCACTTTTGCGCAGCGCCTCCTCCATCCGTTTGCGCTCGGTTATGTCCAACCAGAGTGCAACCAGGTACTTGTCGTCACCAAAGCCAAGGACCTGGCTGCTGACCAGTACATCACGCAAGGAGCCGTCTTTGCGGCGCTGCTTGTTTTCGAAATTTGCTCGTCCTGCTCCCACCACCTTCCGGAAATGTTCAGGGAGATCCTCCCGGCTTAGAATTCCCTGGATATCGAAGAGCGTGAGCCGCGCGAATTCTTCCCGTGAATACCCCAGACCATTGCAGGCCGCATCGTTGAATTCGACAAAGCGCAACGTTTGATAATCGATTACCACAATGCCCTCTGTTGCCCGATCGACTATGGCGCTACTGATTTCTTCCCTCTGCCGCCCGTCCTCGACAGCCCTCTTGCGCTCCACGGTTTCCCACATCACGTCGGCAAGCCATGCGACGGCTTCAGCGTCCTTTTCCGTGTAGTCCGCCGCCTTGTTGCCCACGCCCAGGACCGCGACAACTCTGCCTTGGCGCATCACGGGAACCGCCAACTCGCGAACGGCCCCAGCGCGGCCTTCCGGCATAGCCTTTTTATGTTCCTGAGAACTGTAATCGTTATGTATTACAGGCTTTCTCTCCCGCACGCAGTCCACCCAGACGCCGGCCTCATCGATGCTGTAACGCCGGCCCTTGCCTTCGGCCTTGCAGAACTCGTTCAGTGTGCGGGTAGACCATTGCTGGAGGCAAAGGGTATTTTGGTCGCTTTCCAAAAAATGATAAAATCCTATGGGGCTGCCCACAAACGCGCCTATTTCATCCAGGACTTTTCTCAAAAACTCATCTAATGTGTGAGCAGCGGCGTACTCTATGAGGTCCGCCCGCATTTGGGTCAACCTTTGTGCCTGCCGTTCGGCCGTCTGATCGCGGAAAACCAGGATCACCCCTGTTAATGTTCCGTCATCGGCGCGGATGGGAGCAGCTCTGTGGGCGACGGCGCGTTCCACCCCGTCCCTGGCTATCAACAGAGAGTGGTTGGCAATGCCCACAATCACTCCCTCTCGCAGCACGCGGGCCACGGGGTTTTCAACACTCGCCCGCGTCTGTTCGTTTACGATTCTGAAGATCTCCTCCAACGGCCTGCCCCGGGCCTCTGCGTCGCTCCAGCCCGTCAATGCTTCGGCCGCGGCATTGAGCAATTCGACCCTGCCTACGGCGTCGGCGGCGATTAGCGCATCACCGATGGACTTCAATATGACGCTGTGGCGCTCCGCACATGCCCGCAGCTCCGCTTCCGCCCGGTAAAGCTTGCGGTTGCGTTCCTTTTCCTCCCTCTGCAAGACGATGAGGCCCAAGACGACGCTCAGTCCTGCCAGTCCAGCGAGCAGCCCCAGGATAAGGACGGCGCGGCTGCGCCATTCTCCGAAGGCCTCGGCCGAGTCTATCTTGGCCACCATGAACCACGGTGAGTCCGGAATGGGCAGGATAACGGACAGAACCTCGACGCCGCGGTAGTCTTTCCCCTCGAAGACGCCCTGCTGACCTTTTACGGCCATCACCGCAGGAACTTCAGTTCGGCTCATGGGGATGCGCAGTTTCAGCGCAGCGTCCTTCTTATAGCGCAGGTTGTTGAGGAAAAGCGCCTCGTCGTCCTCGCGCCTGACCAGTACAGTTTCAGCAGTCTTTGCTGGCGTTGGCCAGGATTCGATAAGGGGAAACAGGAAACGGGAGGCGTCGCTGACCAGAATGACCGCGCCAAGGGATCCCTGCACCCGCCTGTCGCCGGTGAAAAGAGGACCGACTGCGGAAATGTGGGGCGCCTGATTTTGGGCCACCTCGTGCAGATCGCTGAGCGCAGGTTTTCCCTCGCGCAGTGCGGCTGCAACGGCTGAGGCGTCTGCACCGTCGAGATCGGTTTGTCCTCTGAGGCTCAGACGCACCCTGCCGTCCGAGCCCAGAAGAAGGACGTCGACATAGTTCAGGTTTTTGGCGATGCTGAAGAAGTGGGCGCGAAGCTCCGCTGCGGTCTCTTCGCGCGGATCGACCACAAAGCTGGCCACATTTTGGATAAAAAGCGGATTTTCCCGCAAAAGGGCGGCGTGCTCCAACCGCTCTTGTCGCCATGCTGCGATTTGGCCGGCCTTAAGCCGGACGACCGCAGCAAGGTCAGTTTCAATCGCCTGCCGCATAATCCCTTTTTGGACGCGATAGAACCATCCGCCTCCCAACAGCATGGCAAGGAGCACCACCGTGAGTGCAGCTAGCATCCAACGGGTCAACGCACGCATGTGTTCCCCCACTTACAGCTGCCTCTGCCGTCTCTGCGACAAACGAATGGGAGATTTTCCGTCGCGCAGTCAGAGCAACGAAAAGTGTCGAATTGAATTCGTCAGCAACAGGAGAAGATCATTGCGACGAAGCAGGCTCGGGTGAATATGCAAGTGCATGGACTCTAAGACCGGATGAGAGGAAATGCAAGGCGCTACTCCGGAACGTTTCAGTTTGACGGCATTGACCGGGCGTGTTATCCGGCCCCCCTGTGAAAAGGCATGAGAAATGTCGCTCAACAAGATAATCCAAGACTTCCAAAAGACAATTTAGGAGAACACTAAAAGACTCGACCTCGGTTATACGGAAAATCTCTGTATTTCCAAAAAGGTCAAACTTGCAGCGGAGTTTGCTCCCTCTGCTGGAATAATGTTGGCGGAGGTCTTTTAACTGATAAAAAAAGCGGCGCCTTCGGGAACGCTTTGCCCAAGGTCCGGTGGAATTATCCCTGTTGCCCCCGCTCGATCGTTTCCCCGCGAATGCTTACGACAATCTCCTCAATCGGGACGCTCTTTCCCGCCTCTTGCATCCCTTTCCGAACTATAAGCGGCATGGCTGAACAACATGGAACTTCCATGTCGATTACGGTAACGCTGCGGATGTCGGCGGCGCGAAAGATCTCGGCGAACCTGTTTACGTATTCCTGGGCATTGTCAAACTTGGGGCAGCCCAGAAGCACCGTTTTCCCCCTGACGAACTTTTGGTGAAAATTGGGGTATGCCACCGGTGCGCAATCACAGACGACCAGAAGGTCCGCTCCCTTGAGGAAAGGAGCGTCGGGTGGAACAAGCCTCATCTGGACCGGCCAGTGAGAAAGCTCGGAGCGGCTTGCGTCAAGGTCCCCCGAAGGCCTCTCCTGTGAGGGCGGCTTGTTGAAGGTCTCGATTCGAGCCGAAGGACAGGCGCAGGCGAGGGGTTCGTCCTCCCTGCCTTCGGGAGGGGGCATGAGTGAGGAGAGGTGCTTTTCCACAGCTTCGGGATCGAATTCTTCGGCTTCGCGCTCAATTACACGAACGGCCCCCTGCGGACATCCCGAGAGGCAGGCGCCCAATCCGTCACAATAGGATTCTTTTATGAGGCGCGCTTTTCCGTCCTTTATCTCGAGAGCGCCTTCGGCGCAGGCGATCGCGCACATTCCGCAGCCGTCGCAGAGGCGCTCGTCTATTTCAACTATTTTCCGAGTTCTTCCCATTTTTTATTACCTCTTCCATGATCCTCCTGCCTGTATTGGTCAGAAGATTTTTATCGAAAGCCGCACTCGCGCCCCTCCCAAGTCCCCTTGCCTTGAGAGCTTCACTCTGCTCTGCAATCAGGATTGCATCAAAGACGCACTTAAAATTGACCGAATCGTCCGGCCGGGCTGCGCGGCCCAGATTGTTTAAAATATAGAATACTTCACGGGCCAGCTCATCGGGGGCGCCTGTTCGCTGGAGAATGGACGCGGCAGTAGCGATCTCTTCGGAAGAAAATCTACTCCCGCCCCCGCCAGATCCGTCTGGACCGCCGGCAATGGCAGTGAGGTAAGCTGCCAGGGTGACGGCAGCCGGATCGGCCCCTTCCGCTTTCTGAATCATACCGGCGTACTCGACAACTTTAAGGGTCCAGCCGATCCGCTTAAAATTTCGGCCAAGCACTCTCTTGACTTCCGCCGCTACACGGTCCTTGAGAAGGTCTGTCCTCTTTGCGAGAAGCTCCGGGGGCATATCGGTCCCGAGGCACTGAGAGGCGAACCTGCAATAGGCGGCGCAGCCGAAATCGATCTTTGGATTGAGGAGCTTTGTTCCGCATTTGCGGCACCTTCGCGAACTCTCATCCTTGAAGAACTCAATCGGCCCGCCACAGTTTGGGCAACTGGATTCACTGATTGCTTCCGGCCCCCAAAATCGGGTGTCCTGACCAGGGCACTGCATCTTTGACTCCTGTTACGGGTTGCTGGCTACGGTCCCGTCCCGCGCGGCGCGGGAAGCGGGATCGCAGCTAGCCGACCAGACAACCTCGAGCGAAGCGAGACCAACCCGCTGCTTTCACTCTCTATCCCAGGATAGCCTTCAGATCTTCATCTGGAGTGCTTATCGGTTTGATCTCGAAATTCTTGACAAGCACGTCAAGCACCCCGGGGCTCACGAATGCCGGCAGCGAGGGACCGAGCCGGATGTTCCTGATCCCCAGGTGAAAAAGGGTCAACAGAATGGCTACCGCCTTTTGTTCATACCATGAAAGGATCATGGAAAGCGGCAGATCGTTGACCCCGACATTGAACACCCTGGCAAGCGCGACCGCGATCTGTATGGCAGAATATGCGTCATTGCACTGCCCGAGGTCGAGAAGGCGCGGAATCCCAACGATTGTCCCCAGGTCATGATCGAAAAATCGGAACTTGCCGCAGGCAAGCGTGAGAACAATGCAGTCTTTTGGCACTTTTTCCACCAGTTCGGTGTAATAATTGCGGCCTGGTTTGGCGCCGTCGCAGCCGGCAACAAGGAAAAAATGGCGGATTTTCTTACCCTTTACCGCCTCGATTACCTTATCCGCGACGTTCATTACCGTATTTCTTGCAAAGCCGACCATAACGGTCTTGCCGTTGGAATCCTCCGCAAACCCGGGCAGCGCCAGGGCTTTTTCGATTACGGGCGAGAAGTCGCGGTTTTCTATATGGGTTACCCCCGGCCAGCCCACGCAGCCGCTCGTGAAAATATTTTCCGCATACACCGGGGCGGGTCTCTGGATGCAGTTGGTGGTCATGAGTATCGAGCCGGGAAAGTTTGGAAACTCCTTCTGTTGATTCATCCAGGCGGTGCCGAAATGCCCGTGGAAATGCGGATATTTCTTCAACTCCGGGTAGCCGTGGGTTGGAAGCATTTCGCCATGGGTATAGACGTAGATGCCCTTGCCTTGAGTCTGCTCGAGCAGGGCCGCCAGGTCGGGAAGGTCGTGACCGGATACGAGTATGGCTTTACCTTTCCTGTGGCCGAGCGGGACGGCAGTGGGAACGGGATGCCCATAGGCGCCTGTATTACCCGCGTCGAGAAGCTCCATGGCTCGCAGGTTGATTTCGCCGCACTTGAGGACAAGCCCGATCCGGTCATTCAGCGGGATCTCCGCGCTGGTCAGCGACGCAAGAGCTTCATGAATAAAGGCATAGACGGCATCGTCCTGCCGGCCTAAAATCCGTGCGTGGTCGGTGTAAGCCGCAACCCCTTTCACTCCGAAAAGCAAAGTATGCTTGAGTGAGCGCAGGTCTGGGTTTTCCTCCGGATCGGCTTTCAGCCCGACGCCTGCGGCCTGCGAAAGAAGTCCCTCGATTGTAGCGGCAGGTTGGAAGACGGCAGCAGGCGATCTGAACTCGGTCTTGCCCCCGGCAGCATCTACCCTGCCCTTGAGATCTTCCCGCATTTTCACCGCGCGCGGGATCGTTTCGAGAAAATGTTTTTGATCGAAGTTTACATTCGTCAGCGTCGAGAAAAGAGCGGAGCATGTGAAGGAGTTTACCTCTTTGTCGGTTATCCCAACTTTGCGGCCTTCCACCGCCACGAGCGAAAGCCCCTCAAGGGCATAAACAAGCAGGTCCTGGAGTTCGGCGACCTCTGGTTGCTTGCCGCAAACCCCGATCTTATCACACCCCTGTCCTTTTGCCGTCTGTTCACATTGATAACAAAACATCATTTACCTCCTGATAACCTTTGCAGTATGGGTTAATTAATTTTAACCCGTCTCCTCGTTCCGGAAGGCAAATTAATTCTTGTGCGAAAAACAATCCTTGACTTAGATCAAGAAATTTGAATTTTTCAAAACGGAAGGCGAAACACGGAGAACGGAGGATGGAAGACCGAATTCATATGAAAATTTCAGATCGAATCTCCAAGGCCCCTCTTTTCAACGGGCTTCCCGCCGAACAGATCGAAAAACTGGCCCAAATCTGCCTGGACCAAAAATTCGAAAAAGGACGGGAACTGTTTTCGGAAGGGAACGAGGCAAAGGGTTTTTACCTCGTGTTAGGTGGAAAAATAAAGATTTATAAGCTCTCGCTGGAAGGAAAAGAGCAAATCCTCCACATATTCGGGAGCGGTGAAATCTTCGGTGAGGTCCCGGTTTTTGCGGGGGGAAATTACCCGGCCAGCGCTGCGGCAATTGAACAAAGCCGGGCTCTTTTCTTTCCGAGGATCTCCTTCATAGAGCTGGTAAGCAGCGAACCTGCCATAGCCCTTAACCTGCTGGGCATACTTTCTAAGCGCCTGCGCAGGTTCACTCTCCTGATCGAGGACCTCTCCCTGAAAGAAGTTCCAGGAAGACTTGCCGCATACCTCATCTATCTGGGCCAAAAGAGCCCCGGCTTGCAGACGCTCGAACTGGAGATAAACAGGACGCAACTGGCAAGCCTGCTTGGGACCATCCCTGAGACAGTTTCACGAATCCTGGCAAAAATGGCCCGGCAGGCGGTCATCTCGGTTGAGGGGCGGAAGATAAGAGTACTTGACCGCAAAGCACTGGAGTCCCTGGCCGCCGGAGGGAAGGGTGCGATCTGAGCGGGCAAGAAGTATGGTTTGGGCAGGTCTTTTTTTCCCCTTACAGAGTGAAATTTCCGTCAAATCCCGTAAAGTTATTGGTTGAATGTTCCGACATACATTTTGCGTTTGATTATTTCGACTTCAAAGGGAGGAGTACAGATGTTTAACAAGTTTAGACTTGCTACCCGTATATTCATGGTCGGAATGATATTAATCGCCAGTTTTTCTTTGACGTTCGCCTATTTCTATCCGAAGGTCAAGAAAAGCATGGTAGGCGCCAAGTATTTGAAAACGAGGCACCTTGTGGAGACTGCGTGGGGAATCGTGGACTACTGGTCCAAACAGGCCAAAACTGGCGGCATATCTGTCGAGGCAGCAAAAAAGCACGCCCTTGCAACGATAAAGAACCTTCGATACGATAAGAATGATTACTTTTGGATAAACGATACCGAACCCCGGATGATCATGCATCCTATCAAACCGGATATGGACGGCACGAATCTTTCCAACTTCAAGGACCCCAACGGCAAGGCGCTTTTTGTCGCTATGGTGGACGTTGTGAAGGTGAATGGAGAAGGGTTTGTAGATTATTACTGGCCAAAACCCGGGTTCGCCAAGCCGGTGGCCAAAGTCTCTTACGTCAAGATTTCTCCCGAATGGGGGTGGATTGTCGGCTCGGGCATCTATATGGATGATGTTAACGTCGAGCTCAATGCAATGCTCTCCGTCATATTCGGGGTGGTGGTACTAGTTACAATCGGCAGCGTGCTCCTCGTCTGCTTGATGGCAAGGTCTATTTCGCGCCCCATAAATCAAATCATGAAAGAATTGGACAGCACCGCAGCCATCGCAGTCACCGCTTCCCAGCGCATCTCGCGTGCAGGTGATTCTCTGGCGCATGGGGCCTCCGCGCATGCGGCCGATCTCGAGCAGACATCGGCTACAATGGAGGAGATGTCTGCAATGACGCGGCGAAACTCCGAACATTCTCACCAAGCCAACGCCATGATGGGAGAGACGGGCAAGGTAGTCAAGGAGGCTGACAGGGCGCTGAAGGACCTCACTAAGTCGATGAACGAGACCTCTCAAGCCAGTATGGAAACGGCCAAGATAATAAAGACGATAGACGAAATAGCCTTCCAGACCAATCTCCTCGCACTGAACGCAGCCGTTGAAGCGGCGAGGGCGGGGGAAGCGGGCGCGGGTTTCGCGGTGGTGGCGGACGAAGTGAGAAATCTTGCCATACGCTCAGCCGAGGCGGCCAAGAATACGGCCGATCTGATCGAAGATACGGTCAAAAGGATCGGGGTTGGTTCCGATATTGTGACAAGAACAAATGAGACATTCGGCAAAGTCGCCCAGAGGGCCTCAAACATAGGACAACTGGTAAATGAAATAGCAGTGGCGTCCAAAGAGCAAACCCAAGGGATCGAACAGGTCAACGCGGCGATTGCCCAGATGGATAAAGTGATTCAGCAAAACGCCCAAATCGCCATGGAATCATCGTCGGCATCCAATGAAATGCGGACCCTGGCGGAAAAAATGAATCAGTCGGTCGAAAAACTGGCGGGTGTTGTAAGCGGAAAAGGAAAGAGAAAAGCAGTTCAACATGTTAACAGGTGAATCGGAAAAAACTGTCCGTTCCGATCTTCCACCGTTGCTCCATTGTCCGATTCACCTTCGTTTTCTCACCATTCACCCACTCACGCATCCACAGATGCGTTTTCATTTTTTTCCCCTCCACCCACTCGCCTGAGTCAGGCGTGAATAACTGCTTGCAAAATAATATATTTTTTGTCTAATAACGCTATAAAATAAAAAGCTCAACGCCATCCGACGGGGGTAGCGGATCGCGGCAATACCGGGTTTGGGGAGAAAGATGAAATTATTTAAGAATAGCGGGGCCATAGCAGGCGCTGCCGAACATGAAGAGGTATTGAGTGACTTTGACATTGGGGATGAAAGAGAAAGTGTCGAGGCTTCTGTGGGGCCGACAAGATCGCCGGACCAAGCCGATTTGTCTCGTTTGAAGCCGTCGGCCAGGATCCGGAGTTCCTGGATACCACAGATAGAAGAAGCAATCCGGAAGTCAAGTGAATACTTCTACAGAGTGCAATACCCCGAAGGCTACTGGTGGGCGGAACTGGAATCCAACGTCACGATAACCAGCGAGTACGTGATGCTCGCCCACCTGCTGGGCATTTCCATCGCCGATAAAAAAAGCAATATTGTCAAATACCTTCTAAAACAGCAGAACGAAAATGGCTCGTGGGGTCTTTATTACGGCGACGGCGGCGAGCTGAGCACCTCTATCGAAGCTTATTTCGCCCTCAAGCTCCTCGGGGAGAATCCCGAATCCGCGCCCCTTGCCAATGCCAGGGCCTTCATCCTTCAGCGCGGCGGCATAGAAGCTTCTCGTGTCTTCACAAAGATCTGGCTCGCGCAGTTCGGTCAATATGACTGGGGCAAGGTTCCGTCGATGCCGGTCGAACTTGTCCTCCTTCCGCCCGAGCTTTATTTCAACATATACGAATTTTCCAGTTGGGCAAGAGGCACAGCGGTGCCGCTATCAATCGCTCTTTGCATCAGGCCAAAATACAGACTCCCCGATTCTCTTCGCATTCGGGAGCTTTACACGCCCCTATATGACAAAAAACTCGACAGCCGCATAAATAAGCTCTTCTTTGTTTTCGACCGTATAGCCAAGGTACTCGAAAAAAGGCCTATAAGAAAGCTTCGCTCCAAAGCGATCAGGGCTGCAGCAACGTGGATCGTCGGACACCAGGAAGAAACCGGTGACTGGGGCGGCATCCAGCCTCCAATGGTTTACTCGATGCTTGCCCTGCACTACCTCGGGTTTCCCGTTTCACACGAGGTCATCAGAAAGGGACTTAAGGCGATAGAGGATTTTTGCATCGAGGATGAGGATGGTCTTCGGATGCAATCATGCATATCGCCGGTCTGGGATACTGCGCTGACGGCCCTGGCGCTGCTCGAAGCCGGGGTGAGTCCGCAACATCCCGCTTTGGAGAAATCGGCGAAGTGGCTTATTTCTCAGCAAATACTGACCGGTGGTGACTGGCAGTTCAAGAATGCATGCCGGCCCGGCGGATGGGCTTTCGAGTTCTCCAACTCCCGCTATCCCGATGTTGACGATACGGCTGTCGTTTTGAATGTGTTAAACCGCTTCAGCCCGCAAAGATGCGATGGGCTCGAGTCCTGCCGGTTCCGCGGAATTCAGTGGATCCTTAGCATGCAGAGTTCCAACGGCGGCTGGGCTGCATTTGACAAAGACAACGGTATGGAGATCCTCAACCGCATACCATTTGCCGATACCGAAGCGATGGTGGACCCGCCGACAGCCGATGTAACAGGCAGAGTGCTCGAAGTGATGGGCCTATGCGGATGCGATCACGGCCATCCGGCGGCAAAGCGCGCGATAGGGTTCCTCAAGAGCGTACAGAAAAAGGATGGCGGTTGGTGGGGGCGCTGGGGCGTCAACTATATTTACGGCACTTGGTCGGTGCTGCGCGGGCTGACCTCCATAGGGGAGGACCCCAGGTCTACTGCATTCAGGGCCGCCATACACTGGCTCAAAGACCACCAGAACCCTGACGGCGGTTGGGGTGAGACCTGCGATTCCTACAGATGGCCAGAACTTGCCGGGCAGGGCCCCAGCACTGCGTCGCAGACAGCATGGGCAATAATGGGTCTACTGGCCGGGGGTGAAGAAAAGTCAGCGGAGGTAAGCAAAGGCATCCAGTACCTTTTGAGGAATCAAAAACCGGACGGGACCTGGGATGAGCTATATTTCACCGGGACCGGCTTTCCGAAACATTTCTACATCAGATATCACAATTACCGGAACTGCTTCCCGTTGATGGCGCTGGGCCAGTATATAAAGAAACTTCGTAATGGAGAGCACGGAATAGGCAGCAGGGAGTAAACGCGGATAACGCGCGAGCACGTCTTATACCAGGTTGAGTTCAAGACGGGCGTGGATGAACCCCTGCACCTCAACCCTACGTAGATTCTATGATGGGTGAAGGGGAGGCGGAGCGCAACGCTGTATGCCCTCCCAAAATGTTTCATCTTGAATGCAACCTGGTATTAGAGTGATGCTGCATTTATCCCAACCATCTATAAATTCTACGCTTCGGAATTGCCTCCCATTTCTTTAATCGCATCCCCGATAAGCTTGCCCCATTTGACAGCGCCTTCGTTCATCGCTTTTTTTAACGCCGCTGTGCCAACCAGGTTGAATTTGGACCCGGCAGGCGATTTCGCGAATTGTGTGTATCGTTTAATTTCCGCGTCCGACAAACTTCTGTACGTGTACAAGTTGCAAATGAATATTTCCGACCTTACAGCGGCCTCTACTCCCGGTCTCGTTTCTTCCAGCTCGCGTGCGACATCATCGGGTCTATCCTGCTGCTCAAGCGGGAGTGCAGCAATCATACCCAGCGTAAAGGCAACTTGCATATTGATCGCCATATCGACGGCAGCGTCAGTTATCTTCGCTGCTGAATCAAGCTCTCGAATCACTTTAAGACGCCCATCCGTTGGGGGTGAGTCTTGAAGGCGGGCGGCAAATTTCTCTATTTCAGCCTGGCCCGCCGCTGTGGATGCGGCTTCCTCCAGCTGGACGCATTTCTTGCCCAAAGGTGACTCAAACCACTGGAGGAGCTTTTTAATATCCCGGTCTGACAGCTTGCGGGTAAATTCCGCGAGCATAACTTCTCTCAACCGCTCAGGCGCGAACGCTCTCGGTATCGATGCTTTCATTACGGACAGGACGTTCCTGGGCAGCCTGCGCAGCCGATCGCCTTCAGGAAACGGCCGGTCCAAAGCGGCCTGCATCATAGATGGAAGCTGTTCGGCCTGCTCTTCCATGCCCGACTTGACATAAAGCTCCCGAACTGAAGAATTGCCCTGAACCTGTGAATTGGAAACGATTGGCAACAAGGACAAAACAATCGTCCACAGATAAATCTTTGACCGCATGTCATGCTCCATAATGT
>DASPQK010000419.1:0-5062 GCA_035624985.1 Syntrophobacteraceae bacterium
TTTGCCGAATGCTTTGATCCGAGGCATCCCGCAAAGGGTATAGGGCGGGATGTTGTTTTGCACCGTCGACCCAGCCGAAATCACAGCGCCTTCGCCAATAGTCAACGTTTTCCCCTGCGCGCACACGATCAAGCAACCCGCGGTAATGATAGCTTGCTTTTCGATAACTATCTTGCCGGGACTTCTAGTATGAGCAACACTTGTATGGGCAATAACCGTTGAACGGAGCCCGATCACAGCGCCATCATGAATCTCCACGCATTCGGGATATTCATTTTCAAGGTAAACGTCATCGCCGATAAATACTCTGCCGCAGATTTTAACGCCGCGCAACCGATGAAGAAACGGCCTTAGATTAGTTGATCCGGGCAGAAACCTGGCCATTAGATGCAGGATACGGTTGAAGATTCTTCTGGGGAAAGTTTTACTCATAGCTCGGTCGCTATCTTCTCCTGATCAACATATACATTTTTGTTATTCCTGCGGCCGGTTCGAACCGAATCTGCGCCGACGGGAGCCCCGCCGACCGCGGCAGTTTGGGTCGCGCATATTCACACCATCTTCCGGGCAAAGCTCAGCTTGCCCCGCGCCACCACTGTATCCTCCACGCGCACGACGCCTTCAATCAAGGCTGCTTCCTCCGTCATTTTGAGGATGTTTACTTCGATAATCAACGTATGACCCGGCAACACCGGCACTAGGAACTTCATGTCGTTTACGACGGCCAATACCATGAATTCCTTTGGTTTCATGCCTTTCCCAGTGGTGCAGCTAAACAGAATGGATGCGCTTTGCCCGATGGCTTCAATGATAAAAGTTCCAGGCATGATGGCAAAATCAGGAAAGTGTCCCAGGAATTGAATCTCGTTGCCTGTGACGTTCTTCAGGGTTTTGATGCGTTTCCCGGGTTCCAACTCCAAGACCCTGTCAACCATAATGAGCGGGAAGCGCTGCTTTAAATGTGTTTTTGCTTCTTCAAAGTTCATGGTCATAAATCATCTTTAGAAAACTCAGTTTGATCGCCATTCACACAGCTGGAAACTGATTCCCATTGCAATTCCATGATCTTTCTCAACGCTGGCGCAGAACCATGCCCAACGCACGCGGAAGAAAACGGCCGCCCGGAGCAGGCGTACCCGAATCACATACCAACCGGGTAACACGGAGGCCTACTTCTTCGGCCATCTCCACGGGCTCACTTTCGTAATGAAACTCAAAAGTGTGATCACGCTGGGCTGATTCCAGTGCAGTACTGAAAAAGACGAGCCCGTCGTCAGCGAGATGATGGGCTATCACCTTAAACAAGGGGCGCGGATCTTCCAAATGTTCAGCCAGCATGGCGGCAATAATTCCCTGATAAGTTCCGCGGCTCTCTGTCAGGATCAATTCAAGGGCGTTTTTGACCTCGAAGGTTACACGGGGACCATGCCCGGATACACCAAGCAGTCGGTTTGCCACAGCTACCGCTGGCAGACTGATATCGAAACCTTTCACTTGGATGTCCGCCCTTGTCTCTGCTGCCAGCAGGCCCATTACTCCATGACCGGAGGCCAACTCCAGGAGTTTAGCGCCAGCCGGCAACGATTTCAGAAAATCATCCCGATATAACGCGATATGGTTGATCATGGAGGGCCAGAAAGGATAAATCAAAATCGCAGCCCACATATAGGGGACCATGTAGCCTTCGTCTTCATAAACTTCCGAGATGAGTTCCGGCATGGTCTCGGGAGTGTACCGGCCAGTTTTCTCATAGAGTTGTTGGGACTTCCACACGCCCAGACAATACTTGGCGTAGCCCTTCGCCGCATCCTCAAAGGCGCGGTCGCCATAGGCCGCTTCCGCCCACCGGGCGAGCGGGTCCAACATCCAGGAACAGAGTGCTTCATTCGCCTCAAACGTGGCACGGGCAGAGGGAGCAAACGTCTTGGCTTTTGTCTCCAGACCTCTAAGAAACGCCTTGGCATCCTTCATCATTTGAGTTGTCCTTCGTAGTGCATTCAGTCGGTCGAGCAAACATGACGAACCATTCGGACCATGGGCCGGATTAGATCAACACCGTCCCAGGGAGGAACAAAGACATGCATACACCCCAGTTTCACGATTCGGTCCACACCTCTTTTCCCGGCCAGCCAGGCGAGTTTCCTCTCTTTCTCTGGATCGGTCATGCCCAAACCCAACGTCTGCACGTTTCCATCGAACTTCAAAACCGGATCAAGCAAATTGTCCACTTCCAGGACCGTCAGGGTTCTCCCTTGAATTGGTTCGGGAAGGTCCGATCCAGAGCCGAGGAGCAACGTCCAATCTGGACCGTTCGGAAAAACCGCCTGATGCGCGGTGTCCTTCAGCAACCAGGACGCGCGTGCCTGGCAAATCGCTGAAGTCAGGGCGGCAGGAATGGTTTGCCGCGGGTGCGCCTGGTTTTCGGTTTCAAAGGCGCGCTGAAGAACCTGCAGAAATTGAGCGGTTGACTGCCCCGTCTCTTTTTCGAGGAACAAAACCTGGGGTGAAGAACATGCCTGCTGGTCAAACTGCCAGACATCACGCGCAATGCGCCGGCACCAAGACTCCTGTTCGTCAGGGTTACTCCAAGCTCCGGCATCCATCGCTGCGACGGATATCCTGGGCCCGAAGACTGCCATTCTCGCCCAATGGGGAAACGGCAGCGCCCGAACCTGCAAAACGGCTTCTTTCCCCCCCCAAATCATTGCTCCGTCCACGGCTTGAGCCATTGCTTCCTGCAAATCCTGCCGGCCATGCTCGAACGCGGCCATAAAAATGCGTGGGGTCAACCGTTCGCGGGGATCGCTTTGTACCAACTTTCCCATTAAGAGCCGCGTCAAGTCGACGAGACCGCTTGGAATGCGTACCAAGACGGCATTACCCCCCAGAAGTGCGCAGGTCATCGAGAGAATGGGCTGGATTTCCACATTGCCGGCGGGCCAGTGGCCCACCACGCCCACGGGAAAAGCCTTGCACTTGGCAAGACCATTTTCCGTCCACCCGCCATGTAGACTATTGGACCCGAGTTCCCGGGTAATGATTGGTTCCAACGTCCCCCGTCTTAGCCACATTCGGAGGAAAGGGATCCCGGGCAGATCGTCAAGTTCACGGGCGTCCAAGCTCTTTGCCCAAGAATCAAATACGGTCATAACCTCATGTGGTGAAATTTCCGCGTCCAAAACCACTTGACGCAGTTTGACTGCGGCCGTGGAGATCTCCGCGGGGGAATCAACTGTATGAGTGAGCTCAATCATTGAAATACTCGTAATTCAATCCGTTGGCGATCGTTTGCTTTCGAGATTCCCGCAGCCTCGGAGTTCCACCTTGGGTATCCGTCCCGCAAACCGGAAACTGATGCCCCGTCTCCCACAGGGGCAACCATCATAAGCCAGCACTTGAGCCATATCTTCGGTGAGGAGCAGGTGGCCCGGGAAGCTTGTCGGTAAAACACTGCAGACCTGAACAATGCCATGTTCTCCTGCCGCGACAGGTTCGAGGGTGAGCGGATTTCGCACAATCACATCGCCAAATGCGGGTCCGTGTTTGTTACCCGCGGAGCAATCCGGGTAGATGACTCCCACACTCTCCACCATGCCATAGAAATCGATGATGCGCTCAGGGGAACATCCAAACACGTGAGCCAACTGTTCGTCGAACACTGTTTTTTCAACGGCCTGGTCCTGCAAACGCTTCCAGCCGCCGCTGTGCAGGATCCGGGCTTTCGGCAAGTTGAGACAAATACCTTCTGCCGTGAGAGGCTCCACCAGATGTTTCCAGAGAATAAACGTAAAGCCATACACCAGTAACTCCGTATCCTGGCGGTCGCGGGCGAATTCTCTGAGTCTGTCTCGATCCAGCACCAGCTCACCTTGATTATCCAGGCTGAGACAGTAGGTGGTCACATTAGCAAAAGGCTGCAACCCTTGGATCGCCGCGCCCCTCGCCCCTAGCTCGTTTCCGCCTCCTAGGAAACCCGGTGTGTCCACAACCAGATAAGGTCTGCGGTCCGGACCGATAAAATCCCGCACGATGGTTACGACTCCTTTGGTCATGCGTCGCGCGGTCGGCGAATCGAGCACAACTCGGCTGGGCAACTGAGACGTCGTAGCGCTCGAGGTTAAGGTTCTTTTGATCTCAGCAGGACCAACGAAAGACAAGGGGGGATTGGCTTTCAAAATTCCCACCGGTAGAAAAGGAAAATCGGCAACCCGAGCAGCGGACCGATAGTCCTTTGGCCAGTGCTGGATATAGTTCTTATAGCCGGCGTGCCGCTGACATGCGTAATCGAGCTCCTCCTTAAGTATTTCCAACAGACCCGCCTGTCTTTCCTCAGGAGGCTGACCATAAGGAGGCATTGAGAGAAGGCGGTCTATTTTGTCTTCAAATGGATACATGCAAGCTCTTGACCTAAATGGGAAGCGATGAAAGCGCTATTTTCCCTGTGGACGTCTTCGGCAATTCCGAAACCAAACGAATCGAGTCGATCGTCCAATGGGCAGGGAGGTGACGGCGAACTTCTTCCACCTCAATTCTCGTTCCCTGATCCGGCACGATAAACAAAACCAGCGCCTCTCCCGCTTCCGGATGATCGATAGCGCGGGCAACGCACTCATAAACCCCTGGAATCGCTGTGACTCTTGCTTCAACTTCCGGAAAACTCACTCGCATTCCGCGCATTTTCAGAAATGCCCCTTTGCGTCCTTCGATCCATAGATAACCTTCCTCATCTTGACGAGCCAGGTCCCTGGTGCGCAGCCAACCGTCAGAAAAGACGTGACGCGTTTCTTCCGGATCGTTCAAATAACCGGAGCAGATGGACGGTCCTTTCACCAGCAGCTCGCCAATTTGCCTTGCGGGCAAATCATTTCCTTCTTCATCGGCGATCCGAACCCTCAGGTTGTCCAAAGGTCGGCCCACGCTTCCTGGTTTCTCCTCCCAGCGTTCCGGTTCCATGCACGATATCCGAGCGGTTGCTTCGGTTTGCCCATACATCACGTAGAAATCAGTCGTCGGGAAAGCCGCCCGCATCTCATTGATTCTCTGCGACGCCAAGGCCCCTCCA
>DASPQK010000420.1:0-20222 GCA_035624985.1 Syntrophobacteraceae bacterium
ACTCGAAATGTACCGCCGTCAGTTCAGCGATCAAAGTGCGGGTCGAAAACTTCAGTGTTTGATGAGAAGCCTTGTTCGGCTCCGCGGGTCACTGGCCACTTTCCTCAACCAACAAAGTGGTAAGGATTAGCCGGTCAACGAAGACAAAAGCGTGCTCGGTGCCTCGAGTCAGGGAATTGAGTTGATTGCTGATCCATGTCTGCTGCTGGGCAACGGTGTAACCGTAAGAATACCCGTCGCTGTTGACCGTGCCGGTGGGAGCCGATGTACTTTGGGGGTTGCTGTTCGACGTCGCCCAAAAGTCGAGCATGAGGAATCGCGCGTTATTGCCTGAGGCGCCGTAATCGAAGGAATAGGCAATCCCTTGCAGGTCTGAGATCGGACTGCCGCTGGAATCGGTCGCGCTGCTGAAATTGTAAGCGTCCCATGGAGACTGCGGTACGCTCGGCCCGCCATTAAAAGAGGTGAGACCCTGGGTCTGCGGGAAGTTGGCCTGGATGGCCGGAATGGCATAATTGTTTAGAGGGCCGTATTCGCCGCCATATGTCTCATGGTTGCCCCGGATCGGGAAGAAGCCGATGCCGGCGTTATACAGGCCTTGGCAGTGCTGAGCGCGCGTCACGATGCCCGCGTCGGTACCCTCGTCAGTCAGGTCGCCTACCTCTATTACAAATTTGACGCCCAGATTGATGAACTGTGCATTGACCTGGTCAATTATAGAGGCGGCCACGCTGTTTGGGTTCAGCCCGCTGGGATCGGCATAGCCGGGGGTGGTCCACTGGGTGTCACCCATGACCCCGAAGCTCCATGGGCTCGATCCCGATTGAGCAAAAGCTTTGCCGATTTTAAAAATAGGCGTTCGAGTCAGTCCCCCAAATGTCAGGCCGACAAGACCGGCCGACCCGAACTTCAAAAAATCCCTTCTTCTCATGGTCCTTCTCCTTCATTAAATATTGAAATACCCCTTGTTCAACTACCCCTTTTGTAATGACTGATCTGATCCTCCGACCACCTCCCTCCACACGAAAGAACCGCTCCGTTCTCAGGTTGTGAACTTGATCCGCACGGAAAACAAAAGCCCGAAAGGGAAGCCCATTCCTTAACGCTTCTCTTTCGGGCTTTCTGGTGCCGCCAACAGGGGTCAGCAAAGTACCCGAAAACCGAACCAAATCACCATTCCCAGAGGCAACCCGGCCGTCTTTGCGAGACCCGATGGCTTTCCGTCCCCATCTCTCGATGGGTTTGGCATTTATTCGTCTGGATTTAAAAAAGCCGCTTTGTGGGGGGAGTCGGGCCGACCATAAAAAGTAGCGAAGCGCCCTGGTAAAACATCCCCTTACGCTGCAAAAGCATGCGGATCGGCCGAATCCATTCCCAAAAGCCTGGAAGCACGCTACCAGGAATATGTTACAATACAATAGCGGGAAAGTAACTTTTTGGCGAAGCAAGAAATTATTCCAAATTCCCGATTCCTCGCCCGTAACAGCACTCTATTTGAAACTGGAAGTTGCGAGTTAGCCGTGTTAGTATTTGCCGGGTGTGGTGTCCACAACTACTTGCTGCGGGCGCATATGGCAGAATTCGATCTGAAAAGTTATTTAAGCAGCCGAAAGCAGCTTGTTGAGGAAGCGCTGGAAAAGATTTTTCCCGCAACTTCAGGGCTTCAGAAAAGAGTAGTGGAAGCCGCCCGCTACAGCCTTTTTGCAGGAGGAAAGAGGCTGCGCCCGATTCTGTGCATGGCGGCGTCGGAAGCAGTGGGCGGCGATGTCAAGACGGTCCTTCCGGCTGCCTGCGCGCTGGAGATGATTCACACCTACTCGCTCATTCATGATGACCTGCCGGCCATGGACAATGACGATTTCAGGAGAGGGGTGCCCACCAATCACAAGGTATATGGGGAAGCAGTGGCCATTCTGGCCGGAGACGCTCTTCTGACTGAAGCTTTCGAATACTTTACGCAAAGGGCAGACACACGCGTGAGCCCGGATAAAGCGATCGAGGTGATACGGATTGCGGTTAAGGCGGCGGGATACAGGGGAATGATCGGAGGACAGGTAATCGACCTGGAATGTGAAAATCAAAAGGTCAGTCTCACAACAGTGGAGTACATGCACATTCACAAGACCGGCGCCCTGCTTTCGGCATCACTGGAGATCGGCGCCGTCCTTGGCGGCGGGAGCCCCGAGCAGACAAAGGCGCTGAAGAATTACGGCCATCATTTTGGGCTTGCGTTTCAGATTACGGACGATCTTCTGGATGTAGAGGGAGACAAGGCGCTGATGGGCAAAACACCCGGATCGGACGCCGCCAAGAAGAAAATGACTTACCCTGCCCTGCTTGGTGTGGCGGATTCCAGGAAGGCGGCAAAAGAGCACGTGGAGAGCGCGCTGGAGGCGCTGGTTGGTTTTGACGCAGAGGCCGAACCGCTGCGGGCCGTTGCGCGGTACCTGCTGGTGCGCAAAGGATAGCACGGACAAAATTTCTTGACTTATATCCCGAATTTCCATTAATTGGCCAATGCTAATGAGGCCGGGAATGCATAAATTGGGCGGACAGCCAACGGGCAGGAAACAGGACGAAAGGGGCTAACTTGAAAAACAACATGATCGGCCGTGGGCACCTTCCCTATATCGATATCCCCTGCAAGCTAAAAAGTCTGTCTCATCCGCAGCTTCTCGAATTAGCCGATGAAATCCGCGCCCGCATCATAGGCACGGTCGCCGAAACCGGCGGGCACCTCGCTCCCAGTCTCGGCGTAGTGGAATTGACGATAGCTCTGCATTACGTATTCGATGCCGACCATGACCGCTTCATCTGGGACGTCGGTCACCAGGCTTATGCGCATAAGCTTTTAACCGGTCGCCAAAAGGAATTTGGCACCCTTCGCCAGTACGGCGGAATCAGCGGTTTCCCCAGACGTTCGGAGAGCAGGTATGACGCTTTCGGGACCGGGCACTCGAGCACCTCCATTTCGGCCGGCCTGGGCATTTCGGTCGCCAACCATCTCAAGGGAAGTCCCTCCCGAACCATTGCCGTAATCGGGGACGGCAGCATGACTGGAGGAATGGCTTTCGAAGGACTCAACAACGCGGGAGACCTCGCCAGAAACCTAATTGTGGTTCTAAACGACAACGAGATGTCCATTTCGCCCAATGTGGGCGCGCTTTCTTCATTTCTAAGCAGCAAGCTTTCCGGCAGGACCTTGAGGTACCTCAAGCGGGAGATGGAGGACGTTCTCAAATCGATCCCCGGGATCGGTCCGAATATTCTCCAGGTGTTGAGACGCAGCGTCGATTCACTGATTAGCTTTTTTACTCCCGGCATGCTGTTTCAGGCCCTCGAGTTTCAATATATCGGGCCCATAAACGGGCATCGTATCGACAGGCTGATCGATATATTCGAAATAGCGCGCAATGTGGACGGTCCTGTCCTGGTTCATGTGCTAACCAAGAAGGGGAAAGGCTACGAGCTTGCCGAAAAGGACCCCACGAGCTTTCACGGCGTTGGGGCGTTCAACATAGCAACCGGCAGGAGCGTCGACCCGGGAACAAGCCTTTCCTATACCAAAGTCTTCGGCATGACCATGAAGAAGCTGGCGGACGCCAACCCCAAATTGATAGGCATTACAGCCGCGATGATCCAGGGCACAGGACTGGACTGCTTTGCCAAGACCTATCCCGACCGTTTCTTCGACGTAGGCATCGCGGAGCAGCACGCCGTGACCTTTGCAGCCGGTCTTGCTACGGAGGGTTTCAAGCCCGTCGTGGCAGTTTACTCGACTTTTCTCCAGCGCGCCTACGACCAAATACTGCATGACGTCTGCCTTCAGAACCTTCCGGTGGTCTTTTCGATGGACCGCGCGGGGATAGTCGGTGAAGACGGACCTACGCACCATGGACTTTTCGACCTGTCCTACCTGCGCTCGATGCCTAACATGGTGCTGATGGCCCCAAAGGATGAAAACGAGCTTCAGCACATGTTGAAGACGGCGGTCGAACACGACGGCCCGGCTGCTGTGCGCTATCCCAGAGGAAACGTGATCGGCGTGAAGCTCGACGAGGAACTTAACCCACTCGATATCGGCAAGGCAGAGTTGCTGCGGCCCGGAAAAGACCTAGTGCTGGTAGCCGTGGGATCCACGGTGTACTGTGCGATGGAAGCCGCCGAGCGGCTCGATTCGCAGGGAATCGAAGCGGCGGTGATAAATGCCCGATTCGTCAAACCTCTTGACCGTGAATTGATCCTGACCTGGGCCGAAAGAACGGGCAGAGTTGTCACGATTGAAGAGAACATGCTCCAGGGCGGTTTTGGGAGCGCGGTGATCGAGATGTTCGAGGAAGAATCGTTTTCCCCGAAGGCAGTGAAGCGGTTGGGGGTATCGGATTTCTTCGTTCCCCACGGAAGCCAGGCTACACTCAGAAACCTCTGCGGTATCGACACCGACGCCATTGAGAGAGCCGTTCTCAAGTTGTTAGATTACCATCATGGCAAAATCCTCCGAGCGATTGGATAAGCTGCTTGTCGACAAAGGTCTCGCCCCCACTCGCGAACGCGCTCAATCATTAGTCCTGGCTGCAAAAGTCCTTGTAAACGGCCATATTGTGACAAAGGCAGGCCAAAGAGTCCCGGAAGACTCGGAGATTCGCATCGTAGGAGATGCAATCCCGTATGTCAGCCGGGGCGGGTTGAAGCTCGAACATGCGATCCGTTCGTTTTCAATCCAAGTTTCCGGCCGGACCGCCATGGATGTGGGGGCATCCACAGGGGGTTTTACGGATTGCCTGCTCTCCTTTGGGGCGCACAAGGTCTACGCGGTTGACGTGGGATACGGCCAGCTTGCGCTCAAGCTGAGGAACGACCCCCGTGTGATTGTCCTCGAGAGAAGAAATATCCGGCACCTGCCTGCCGAACTTGTTCCCGAGCCCATCCAGATTGCAACCATCGACACATCTTTTATCTCCCTCAAACTCGTGATTCCATCCGTGCTCAAGTTCCTTGAAGCCGGGGCGGTAGTCGTCGCGCTCATAAAGCCGCAGTTCGAAGCAGGCCGCAAGCAGGCGTCAAAGGGCGCAGGGGTGATTCGGGATGAAAGCATACACGAAGAGGTGTGCGGATCATTGGCTGAGTTTATTGCCGGGCTGGGTCTCAACCCTATCGGAATAGTCCCGTCTCCCTTACTGGGGCCGAAGGGAAACAGGGAATTTCTAATGGCGGCAGTGATGTCAAGGCAAAAGTAAAAAGCTTGTCCCCGCAAGTTTTAAGCGGGGAGCAAAAGTAAAAAGCCATGCGTATTCACCTAATATTCGTCGGCAAGACGGCGTTCAGCGATATAGAATCGGCCATAGAGCGATATGTGGAAAGGCTAAGACGTTACTGTCCGGTGGAGATTCACTACATCAAGGCGGAGAAGATCGCCCCGGCTCACGGGGAGCAACTCGTGCGCGAGCGTGAGGGCGAGCGCATCCTGAAACTGGCGGGACGCCAGGGGCGGCTTATCGTGTGGGACCAGACAGGCCGTGAGATGGATTCAACCGGACTGTCAAGGTTCATGGAAAAACTGATCGCCTCGGCTGTATCCGACCTGTGGATGGCGGTGGGAGGCCCGCTCGGGGTATCCAGCCAATTACTGAAGGCCGCCCACGACGTGCTCTCCTTGTCAAAGATGACCTTCCCCCACGATCTCGCCCGCCTGATGGTGGTCGAGCAGATCTACCGGGCTCTAACGATTATAAAAGGCGAGCCGTACAATAAGTAAATTCCCCCTAAACGGCGATAACTTCCGTCACCTCGGGGATTTCCTGCTTAATGATCCGCTCGATACCCGATTTCAAAGTCATCTGGCTCATGGGGCAACCATGGCAGGCCCCAGTCAGCCGCACTTTTATCACAGAACCATCGACGCCTATCAATTCCACACTTCCGCCGTCCCTCTCAAGCATGGGCCTGATCTTGGCAAGCGCTCGCTCCACTTTCTCCTGCATCTGTTCCCTCCGGTAAGGCTAATTGTCCTCATCAAATTTGCTCCTTGAAACATAACACATACGAGAGGAATGGGAAAGCACTAAGTCAGACCTCTTGCCGCGGAGAGCCGCCGCCCGGATAACAAGCGCTGCCCGCGCCGCGGCCTGGTTATCCGGGCCACCCCGGACTACTGCGCGCCAGGGGCAAACCTCGGAAACCGCGAACACTCAAGAACACCCCCTTGAATTGAAGCCTGTGCAAAGACCTGCAGCCACCCAGGCTTGTTGAAGGGTGATCAGCGGTTTGCAGCGCGATCTTCGTTTTGGCCTTTGAAAAGGCTGAGGTAGCTTCCGTAGCCTTCCTTTTCCAAATCCTGCACGGGGACAAATCTCAAGGCGGCTGAATTCATGCAGTACCGAAGCGCGGTGGGCGGCGGTCCGTCATTGAAGACGTGTCCAAGGTGTGAATCGCCGTGCTTGCTTCTGACCTCAGTCCTAACCATGAAAAAGCTCCTGTCCTGTTTTTCCACGATATTGTCCGGATCGAGAGGCCGCGTAAAACTCGGCCATCCGGTCCCCGAATCATATTTGTCAAGCGAACTGAAGAGGGGTTCGCCCGAAACGATATCGACATAGATCCCCTCGGCTTTGTTATCCCAATACTCATTTTTGAACGGGGGTTCAGTGCCGTTTCGTTGAGTCACCTTGTACTGCATATCGGTTAGCCTCGCGCGAAGGGTCGCCTCGTCCGGCTTGAGGTATTTCACCGTGCGTATGCCCGGCTGGGCCGTTTCCGATTTCGATTGAGCTGTCTCCATATCCTTATCCTTACCCCATATCTTTGCAATAAATTGATCCCGTCCGGAATTGTGCCTGTAAAGGCGGTAGCGGACCGGATTTTTCGCAGAATAGTGCTGGTGATATTCCTCCGCCCTGTAGAATTTCGCAGACGGCAGGATTTCGGTAACCACGGGCTTATCGAAACGCCCGGATTTCTCGAGTCTGCGCTTTGACTCCTCAGCGACAAGCCGTTGCGCCTCATCATTATAGAAAATGATGCTGCGATACTGTGAGCCCCTGTCAACGAACTGTCCGCCGGGGTCCGTCGGGTCTACATGTTTCCAGAAAGAATCCAGCAGTTGTTCGTAGCTCACTTTCGAGGGGTCGTAGATGACCTGAACCGCTTCCACATGGCCCGTTCCCCCCGAGGAAACCTCCTCATAGGTCGGGTTCTCAGTATGGCCGCCCGTATAGCCCGATATTGCCTCAACAACTCCGGCGACTTTTTCGAAATCGGCTTCGACACACCAGAAACACCCGCCTGCAAACGTGGCTCTTGGCAGCCCCGGATGCTCCTCGCCCACAGCCTGATTATTTTTAGACTCCTTGCCGTGTAGAAGTCGCGATCCCACCACAAACGATGCCGCCAGTACGATTAATGTTGCAAATAAGACCGTTTTCATTTCAATATCTCCTATCGGCTTGTGACTCTTGCCTCCATAACTGTGCAAATAAGGTTTATTTCCAACTTGGATTAAGATAAATCACGGCGGTAATAAAAGTCTCAAGGGAATGTAAAGATTTGGTAACGATCTTAATTTGAGACCTGGAGAAGACATTCATGGCAAAGCCAGGCCTTGTACTCATCGTCGAGGACGACAACAAAACCGCTTCGCTTATCAGCCTATATCTTCAGCGCGAGGGATACCGGACCGCTGTCGCCTCCGATGGCGTCGAAGCTCTGAAGCTGGTCCGGCGGGAAGACCCGGCTATCGTGATCCTCGATCTCATGCTGCCCAAGCTTGATGGATGGGAGGTGTGCCGCCGGATACGGGAATTTTCCGATGTGCCCGTTGTGATAGTCACGGCAAGAGGAGAGGAATTCGACCGCGTGCTTGGGCTGACAATAGGAGCGGATGATTATGTTGTCAAACCGTTCAGCCCTCGAGAGCTTGTCGCCCGGATCAAGGCCGTGTTGAGACGAACCACCGTCTCCGCCAGGGACAAGTCAGACAGGCTGAACGTTGGAGGTCTCGTACTTGATACTCATAAACACGAAGTCACGGTCGACGACCGCGCAATTGTGCTTACTCCATCGGAATTCAAGCTGCTTCGATTGCTCATGAATGCTCCGGGGCGGCTCTTTACTCGGGAACAGCTCCTGGATGCTCTCTATCCTCTTGGCGAGCAGGTGGTTGACCGGGTGATAGATGTGCATATAGGCAAGCTGAGGCAGAAAATCGAGCAAGATCCCTCCAACCCCCGCCACATAATGACAGTAAGAGGTTTTGGGTACCTGCTTGCCAAAAACGATCGGGAGGAGCCTCCCCCATGAGACAGGGCATACTGTTGAAACTTTTGGCAATCAACGTGCCTGTGGTCGCGCTCGTAATACTCGCTCTCTGGCTGGTCCTCGACACCCTTGCGGCCGATTATTTCTCGGTCCTCATGAAAGAGTACAAAATCAGTCCAACCGATGCCCACCAGATGTTCATCCATTCCGTACACCGTTATCTTCTTTGGACAAGTATCGGCGCACTGCTCCTGGGCGCGCTGTTGAGCTTGCTGTTGACGCAAATGGCGCTGCGTCCCCTTTACCAGATGATGAAAACGACCAGCCTGATAGCCATGGGTGATTATTCTTCCCGGGTGCGGTCCGACTCGCACGATGAGATCGGCGAACTGGCAAGCGCTTTCAATCAGATGGCATCAAGCCTCGAGCGCATCGAACGACTCAGAAGGGACATGGTGTCCAACGTCGCCCACGAACTTCGCACACCGTTAACAAACATCAGAGGATACCTCGAGGCGCTTCAAGACGGTGTGGTTTCCCCGACACAGGAAACATTTCAACTGCTCCAGGAAGAAACACTCAGGCTGATCTACCTTGTAGAGGAGCTTTTGCAGTTGGCCAGGGCCGATGCTGCAAAGACGAGTCTTAGACTCGAACAGATCGATATTGCCGATCTGGCTTCAAGGGCCTTGAAAAAATTCGACCTGGAATTCAGACAGAAAGGTGTCAGCATCCGGGCCGAATTGAGTGAAGGCGGACCTACCGCGCAGGCTGACCGTGAAAAGCTTAGCCAGGTTATAGAAAACCTTTTGAAAAATGCGCTTCAATACACGCCTGAAGGCGGGTCCGTATCGGTCCGCATGGAGAGGTCGGGCCCGGCAGTCAAATTCTTTGTCGAAAACAGCGGCCCAGGGATAGAAGCCCAGGATCTGCCGTTTATTTTCGAGCGTTTCTATCGCGGAGAAAAATCTCGTTCCAGAGACCTTGGAGGCACCGGGATAGGACTCGCCATAGTCAAGGAAATCCTGGAAGCTCACGGGGGCAAAGTGGGGGTAGAAAGCGCACCAGGTAAGACCCTCTTCTGGTTTAGCCTCCCAGGCGCGGTGGAATTACCAATCAAGGAAGAAGAACGTTAAATATCATCAAATCTTTACTTTTTCTTTAACATTTCCTGCCCGCAAATTGTTATCTGATAGGAAGCTGCCGGAAAAGAGAATCCGGGAGCAGGGGATTGCATCACACCAAGACTTTCCCCAGGGGGAGAATATCTGATTTTTCTTCCTGCTTCCCGCTGTCTGCTTTCTGCTACAGCTTGAGGAGGATTTCCATGCAAATGAAACTTACCGATCTGGTTTTTGCTCCGAGGTCAAGGGTTATATGGGCGGCGCTCGCAGCGTTTCTTATGGGCAGCGCGCTGTGTCCGTTCAATCCTCCTGCCGGGGACGAACCACATTTCATCAAACAGGGGGAAACAATGAATGCTCCATTAGAAAAGTCGATAAATAACGACACTACTGCTCCCGGTCTCCGTGCTTTTTCGTCGAGACGGGAAATCGAAACCGCCACATTTGCCCTTGGCTGATTTTGGGGCGCCGATGCCCAGTTTGGCAGCATCAAAGGAGTGATTGGAACCAAGGTCGGGTATACCGGCGGCAGCAAGGATAGTCCGACTTACCGGGCTTTGGGCGATCATGCGGAGAGCATAGAGATTTATTATGACCCGGCCGTCATCTCATACCGGCAGCTGCTCGAGATCTTCTGGAAGAGCCATGACCCTGGAAGCCGCCCCTGGTCGAGGCAGTACATGTCCGCGATCTTCTACCACAATGAAGAACAAAGAAAGCTGGCTCTCGAATCCATGCAGCAGGAACAGGTCGTAACCCACGCAAAGGTGTACACACAGATATCGCCTGCCGGGAAGTTTTACCCGGCGGAAGACTATCACCAGAAGTACTACCTGAGACAAAGATCCGATTTGGTAGAGCAATTGAGAAAAATCCATCCCGCGGAAACCTTCGTCGATTCGACGGCTGCGGCGCGCTTAAACGGTTTTCTTGCCGGCCACGGCTCCTTTGCCGCTCTCCAGGCAGAACTGGGCGGCCTTCTTCCACCCGAGGAAAGCGCAAGGCTGCAAAACATGCTAGGAGCAGGCGAATCGGTGAATTGGAAAAGACTCAGGTAGATAGAAAAATTGTTGGCAGGCAAGGCCCGCTTCTAATGTTCAATGTTCACTGCCGGGGCACTTAGAGCCTGAGCGCCGGATTTGGTCTCATCGTCCAGCCGGAAGAGTTCGTTAGACCTCGAAAAGCTCCGCAGAAAGCGGCCCATTACAAGCAACTGCGTGTGATACTGGAGGATGGCCTTACGCTTGGTCTGGACTTCCCTGGGTTTGAGCGAAAATGAAATCCACTGCTTGCCCCCATCGGACAGGCCAGCGGGAGGATTGAGGCGCAGTCCGCTCCCCGCATCCTGGTCAAGCGGCCACTGGTCGTAATGGATCAGGAAGGTGAGCACCCTCGGCTTCAGGTCCGGGCGTTTGCCTTTCAAATGTGTCAATGCTTCTTTAACGAAATAGTAGCTCGAGTTATGGTCCGGATGCCAATCTTCCGGTGCGGTCACTGCCAACAGGTTGGGGTGAAAGTCGAGGATCTCCCGTTCGATTTCCTTCCGCAAGTCTTCGCCGCAATAGTCGGTGCGGGGGATAATGATCTCAAAGGCCGGCGGACGATTCTTCCTGGTAAAAGGAGACTTGTAGGGCATAGGGTGCGCGCGAAACTTCAGGCGAAGGTAATACAGCCCTCCGTCGGGGAAACCCAGGAAGATAACGTTATGCTCGTTAACGCCCAAGGTGGCGTCGGCCTTCAGGGCCTCAAGGCGCCGCTCTTCACCATACCTGTTGTAGTCCTTTGCAGAGGGATGGGAGATGTGATCTTCCTTTTCGACCCCCTCCGGAAAGCCGTCTCCGCTTGTAATGAAAACCACTTTGACCTTGCCGCCGGCTTCAAGAACGCGCTGAATGAGTCCTCCGGCACCAAGGCTTTCGTCATCGGGGTGCGGCGAAAAGATCATAAGACGCGTGTCATGCGAGATAAGCGGCTCTATGGCGTTCAATTGTTCCGCCGGCGCAAGGGCAGGCATCAGTAAGATAAGCACCAGCGCCAATATTGGCTGACCTTTGAAAAACACCTAAGACCTCCAAGTTCCTGATTCCGCGTTTTGCACGATCGCCAGACATATCGGAGTTTCGCGAAAACGTAACAAACTCGACACGAATGCGTAATAAGGCTCGTATCTAATCCCCGCCATGGAATACCTGCAACCTGGGAAGAGGCGTAAGGACCCGGAAACGAAGCACTCCCGCTTGGAGTTTGCAATTCAACGCGCCTCTTCCCCTCCCTCGCTTTGTTCCTTCAGCCCCTCCGATACTACTGGAGGGGCTGGAGCATGCCATCCCGTTTCGGGTTCCGATCGCGCCCCGGAATGCAACGCCGCCCTGCTGATTTGTCTTCGGCCGGCAAGAAAAACAAGGAACCACATGAGCAACGTAAACGCCGATGCCAGGGCGGCAAGCACGCTCATCATGCGCCCGCGTATCCCAAGCATAAAACTCATCAAGCCGGCAAGCCCCATGCGCATATCCGCAGGCAGTTCAGGCCCACCCGGTCTTACGAAGGGCGATACCCATTCATTCAAGGCATCCAAGACCCTGTCCGCCATGAAAAATATCACCGCAGCAAAAGCAAGGTTGAAAAGCAGACATAGGAAGAGGGACTGAATTCCCCAAGCCGTCTTGATTTTCATCAGCGTTCTCATAGATTCTTTGCCCTTGCTCGATTGAGACGACGCCGCAACTGTTCCGAGACCAGGAGCACCTTGTTGTGCAGATCCTCTGCGACGCAGCCTTTCCGGGCAAGCACTTCGAGCTTTTCCTGATCGATTGCGAAAGCGTTTTCGCCCGCCCTTTGGATCACGTCCACTTCGAGGTCAACGTATCTGGCGCCGTAAGGATACAGCTCGGTCGGGGTATTTATGTTGAAGTATTCACCTATAAGAACACGTTCTTTCGAGAAATAGCTGTGTTTTGTGAACCATTCGCCTTCTCTGATTTCAGTCAAGCTGCAGTCGCCCTTGCCGATAGGCAGATCCAACCCGTCGTAGCGGCCTTTGGAGAATTCGCGTTTGAAAACCACCCTGCCATTGCGCACGGACTGAAGGACCCCGACCCTTGGACGCATAGGTTTGCCCGATGGCCTTATGTGTTCGAGCCTGACGCGGCCACTTTTGATCAAAGGGTCTAAAACCACTTCCCTGAAGAGTCTCTTTTCCAGGTCCATTCTGTTTTCGGGGCGCCGGGAGAATTCCATTTCCGCCGATTCGAGCAGATCGGAGTTTATTATTTTCAACCGATGGTGATTCCTGAGAGTCGGGACAATACTTGACCTGATCCTGTCCAGTTTCTCCTTGGCGCCTCCAGGCAGCTCAAGATTTGCGACAACCAGCGGTTCGCTGTCATCGGTCGGCGCAAAACCGACGATAATCGCGTCCAGAAGCGATCCCTGCACACGATTGAGCAACCTGCACACATGGTCGGCTTCCCCGGTGACCTCAACTCCCTGAAGGTCTTTCCTATCCCTTATAAGGATTTCATATCCCCCTGCCCTTTCACCGTGCACTTCCATATGAAATCGATTTCTGATTTTCTCTGAAGGCTCGGCGATTTGGAACCCTGAATCGAGCAGCAGTTTCGTCAGAGCCGTGCTGTAAATTCCCCGGACCTTGACATGGGGCAACATCGTTAATCCCCCAGGAGCACTCGAGATTATTTTCCAAAAAACCCTATTCCGTCAATGCAAATAAGGTTTCCCCTGACCTCAGTTCCGCAGCCCAGTATTCTTTCGATCAGCCACAGGTTGGATTCTATGTGATCTGTCAGGCACGGAACGACATAACGGCTCTGTCCGCGAGCAAAGCCCGCGAACAGGATCAACTGATCGGCGGCAAACCTATCCACAGCGGCGCCGGTTGCAAGGTCCGCCAAAAGGCCTTCCACAACGCTCTCCGCGATTGACTCCGAGCTGCGCCCGCGCTTGCCTGCCCTGTCGAATCCAAGCAGGCAGCCGTCCACGCTCCGGGCCCTCAGCAGCAGAGCTGCGCCGCTTTGGACGGCGGAGGTGTCTTCGATGATGTCGATCTGAGGATTGAAGCCTTTTTGTTCGAGAAGTTCGCGGCTCCTGACGGCCATGCGGCGCGCAACCGATTGCCCTGCCAGATGGGAGGCGAGCGATATGCCGTCAATCCTGCAGATATCTCCTCTTTTCGTTTTCTCAAGGGCCGTCAGGGGCGCCTTCGCCGGTTCGACCGAGACCTCCAGTTCTCCTCTTCCCTTTGGCACATATCCGGGACGGATCGTTTTCATGCTAACCCCGGCGCCCATCTGCCGCAGAAGAGGCAGTAAAACCTCACCCATGTGAAAGGCCGTCGGGGCGTTATCCTGAAACAGGCCGCCCCTGATCCTAAAACGAGTTCCCCCCTCTGCGAAAAGACCCAGGGGAATCAGGGCGCAAGCCATCATGGTGGCCGAACCTGCCGTGCCGATATCCCACTCGAAAACACCCGTGCTCACTTTTTCACCTGGGTAGTAGAAGATTTCGCGGGAACCGACCTCCGCTCCTTCCAGCTTGCCGGACGAAAGCTGAGCGCACGCTTTCAGGACCACCAGGTGCTGGGGCCTAAGCCCCTGCTTTTCACGCTTCCCCCTGATCCGCACCACATGCATCGGCTGGCCGGTAAGCGAACAAAGGGCTGCAGCAACGCGAACGAGCGTCCCGCTTCCGGATTTCTGGGCACCATCGATTTCGATCATGCACCATAGATAAACATCTTCCCCGCCGTTGAAAGACTATGACGACCAAATCCAAGGCACCGGGGTCTATTTTTGACTATTTCACACAGGCAACTATTTTCCAAATATACTGGTTATTCATCGAGATTAATTCTTAAAGAAGAAGATTGCAACAGCCCGCTCAAAACTGATACTATTGCCTGCGGCTAGGCTCATGGTGATGTTTTATGCATCTTTTGCCGCCGCAACCGAAGAATTTACCTATGTCAGCAAGGACCGGCTAAAAGAGGAACTCACGAACTCCGACGCAACCCTGGTTGACGTGAGGACCCTGCAAAGCCGGGATTCCCTGTTCAAGATGCGGGGCGCGATATGTGAGGGGCCTGCCGATATTGCTCGATGGATGGTCGGGTACCCCAAGGACAAGCCGATTGTGCAGAGCTGTTCCTGAGGCAACGAAGCTGCCAGCGGCCGTGTGGCGCAGCAGATTGAAGGCACGGGTTTTAGAAAACTCCAGGCGCTCAAAGGCGGCTGGAACGAATGGTATGAGAGCAAGTAGCCGGTAGACCGGTAGAAAAGAAATAGAGGAAGAGTCAAGGTATTAATAATCCATGAACCCGCAACAAAGGAGTTGGCAATGTGGGAAAAGAAAAGGACTGCCTGGTATTTGTCGGTGCTGGGAGTGTTTTGCGCAGCCTTGTTTGTGCTGACGCCAACGGCCCTCTGGCTTGTCTTCCCGGGTGTGGTCCAGGCTCAGGAAAAAGGCTCCTTCGCGCCACACAATCCCTTTTATGAGGAGTACATGGCCCAAAGGGAGGCGGCCAAAGCGGCGGGGATTCCGACGGTTGTAAAAGAACCCGTGACCGGTCGTCCGCTTGGAGGTGTGCCGCAACGGATAGACCGCCGCTATCTCAGCAAACTTAAGAGCTTGGCGCCTGTAATTAAATCTGCCGAGGTTCCTGAAATCGCCGGCCCGCCTGAAACGGGGATCTCAATGCGAACACGCCAAATCCCGACGGGCAACGTCCCAACAGTCGAAGCTGCCGTTGGCGCCACCTCTTATCCGACCAGTTTCGACCTTCGCAACTATAAGAGCCAGAACTGGTTAACCCCTATAAAGGATCAGAGTAATTGCGGAAGCTGCTGGGCGCATGCGGCGATCGCCGGGATTGAGTCCTGGTTTCAACCCGCCTTATACAATTTCTCTGAAGACGACCTGGTCAACAGCCACGGGTTCGATTGGGGCCCATGCGATGGCGGTCTCGACGCAATGGCGATAGCCTACTTTGCCAGGAAGGGAGTAGTCAGCTCGATTCAACAGTCCTACGAATACCTGGACGCTACCCAACCTTTACCCCCGGCGAATTCGTCGGCTTATATGGGGTTCCCCTACGCTATGCATCTGACCGATATCCATATGATTTCAACCGATCCGCAAAGTCCGACAACTTCGATAAAGAATATAAAATCCATGCTGTACTCGCTGCTCGACGGTTATCTACCCGGCATGCCGGTATCAATCGGTTTTTTCGTGAACGACTATTTTTATGATTCGACTTACGCGGCCTACTTTTGCCCGATAGCCACCTCATCGAATCACGCCGTGGCAATAGTCGGGTGGGACGATAACTACCCTGCTTCAGTGCGCGCTACGCCTGTTTCATGGCCGACCGACAACAAGGGCAAGCTCATAAACGGGGCCTGGATTGTAAGAAACAGCTGGGGGGTCGGCTGGGGCGGGAAATGTTGCATCAATAATGACTGCTCCAGTTATCCGAGTACGAATCCTATTGACAGTGGTGGATATTTCTGGATGTCATATTACGATCAATCCATAGACACAGCGAGTTTTGTGTACTATCCGCAGGCATGGCCCACTAAAACGCCTAAGCCTCCGACATGGTGGTCCCCGCCATGGTACAGCTGGACCTATCAGTATGACCCGCTTGGAGAAGTGGAGGATTATGGTTTCGGATCCACTACGGCGTGGATGGCCAACGTGTTCAAGGGAAATTCCCAGGGAGCCTATATCTCTGCGGTTGGCTTCTATTCTGAATCCCCCGGCACTACCTTTACTGTATATATTTATGACAATGTGAAAACCTCCCCTCCAAGCACAGAGTTTTCGCCGATCGTGCACCCGACTCAGGGAACTCTTAAACTTACACATAGCGGATCCAGCAGTACGGCAGGTTACCACGTCATCCCTATTCCAAAGACGAAAATAACTGCCGGTGAGAACTTTTCCGTAGTAGTGAAGGTCACCAGTCCGGGCTACAATTATCCAATAGCCCTGGAAACGGCCGCGAGCGGCTATAGCACGCGCGCTTACGCCATTCAGGGCCAGAGTTACATATCTTCCAACGGAACGACCTGGTACGATTTGGACGAGTTGGTTATATACAATGGAACTCCCGCTCCAATGAAGGCATGTCTCAAGGCTTTCGGGAACAAGAGCTAAAATCCCTGAAAAAAGAAACATTTGGGCGCGAGATTACTCGGCCCAACCGTTTCCAACCACAATTCACGGTTCGCAATTATGTAATGCCCGCAACAGACCGGGTTGCGCCACGGCGCAATCCGGTCCCTCCTTTCAGCTCGCTTTTGCCTCAGATCCGTTGAGTTGCCTGTTAAAGTTCATAAACAATACCACCCCATCGCATCCATGCAGCGTTCCAGAATACGAGGGTTGGTGCAAGAGCAAGCCGATTCGCCATCGCGGGAAGGAGGCTAAACGCAAACGCCCCTCCTGCGCAGAAGACCCTTTCGCGTTCCCGGTGAAGCATATCGCCGAGGGATTATTTTTTGATTTGACATCTGTGCATTGCGCCGGCGACCAGGTTGCAGAAACCTTCTCGATCGCCGCCCAAATCCATCACGATTTCAGCTACTGTGAAGGCACCCCTGAAAGGAGCCGGTATGCGGACCCAATCCTTTGCCGTAGTGATAATCACGCCGGCATTGTGTTCGGAGGCAGCGCGAAAAATCATCGACAAATCCGACGCCGCGTATCTGTGATGGTCCGGGAAGGCAAATGTCCTGCAAGTCTTTATTCCGGCTCTTCGAAGGTCCTCAAAAAAACCTTCGGGTCCTCCGATTCCCGCGAAAACAACAGCCCTGCGATCCCGGAACGCATCCAGGGCAAGCACCGGCCCACCCGCTCTCAGGCCGATTCCCCTAAACCTGTGCCGACACGCAAAAACCTCGATAGCCGGGAAAAGTCTTTGGAGTTCTCCAGCCAACGGCGCAGAATCACTATTGTCGTCCACGTGGGTTATTAAAAAAGCATGCGCCCTTTTGAGGCTTGAAGGGGGTTCCCGGAGCGGCCCGGCGGGCAGCACATGCCCGTTTCCAAAAGGGCTGCGGCAGTCGAGCAGGACAATATCCAGGTCCCGTTCGAGCGCAAGGTGCTGGAAACCGTCATCGAGTATGAGAACGTCCACTGTGCCTTGCGCGAGGGCCGCCCTGCCGGAAGCCGCGCGGTCCCTTCCAACCCAGACGGGGACCGCAGGCAGGTAGGCCGACATCATAACGGGTTCATCTCCAAAATATTCAGAGAGTTCGGCCGCATCGCCGATCGGGGGCACAGGTCCGGGGTTTCCCCCACGCCTTCCGTATCCCCTGGTCAAAACAGCCGGATGATATCCTGTTGCGAGCAAAAACTCGCACATCCAGATCGTAAGCGGCGTCTTTCCGGTCCCACCGGTGGAAAGATTGCCGATGCTTATGACCGGGACGGGCAGTTTGAGGCGCCTTTTGCCAAGTCTAGCCTGATCTTTTTGCAATCCCTTTTCATACAGCTTCGAAGCAGCTCTCAGCATCACCCAGGCGCCTTCCGAAAACGCCGATCGAGTGCATGCGGCCACAGCTGAAGGGCCGGCAGGGCGCCATAAATCATGCATCCGCCTGCTCAGCGCTTTGCTCAGATTTGCGCTTAGATTGGATATGAGCTTCATGAGCCTCTCACGAACAAATCTAAACAACAGGACTTACAGGACTTATAGGACGCGCAGGACATACAGGGACACGCTTATTTGCCTAGTACTTGCTTGCAAAAGTGCGCGTAACAATCATTCGTGTTCGTCCACCCGGCAGGGTTTTTGAGCCGGGGTCCAGGGGGTTCCTGAGGTGAGATCAGAGCTGGATTCCGGCTTAAAACATGCCGGAATGACGAGTTTCGAGTACCTCTGAGACGTTGCGCTAATTTATGCAAGCAAGTACTAGCTCCGACCCCAGGGCCGGCGGGTTTTGAGTCCATGGTCTTATTCTTTGACCTCCGACTCGCGACTTGCAGGCTCACGGCCCCCCGAACGGGCAGATCTCATCTCGCCTGCCCGTTCGCTGATTTCGGCAAGGCTTCTCTGCATCGGGGCCCAGCCATACCAGAATGAATAATCGGGACTGGCGTGAAATGCCCCCTGGAAGGTTCTCATCCTGTATTCAAGAAACATCGAGAAGAGCTTTTGCTCTATGACCGTAGGCGCGTTATGCAGAGCAAGAAGGTCCGGAAATGCGTAAGAGTAGTAGTCCGGTTTTTTGAGCAAACCTTCCTGGTAAAGAGCGGCGACCGTGCGTATCGCTTCGGCCATTAAGCCGTCCGCCTCCCGAATCATCCGATCGGCTTTCTCCAGTTCCGTCCTGGCAAAATTGACCGAATGACAGTCATTACAGGACTTGAGCATTTTTTCCCGCTCGGTCTTCCAATCGCCCTCCGAGAACTTGATAAATTTGAAGGTCTCAACAACGGCCATCCTCGGGGTAGGCTTTCCCTCTGGGTCAAAGATGCCCAGCGCCTCCATGATAAGCTGCCGGTCCCCCGCCCATTGGACGTCCTGAGGATAAGGGAAGCGCAGGGCCAGAAATCCCCACGCGGTCCTGTTCGCATGATTTCCGTCAGCGAAATGGCAACTCTGGCAAGTGGGCGCCGCCGCATCTTCAGGCAGTATTCTGCTTTGTTTTAGCAAAAACCTCACGCCATGCTTCGATGATGAGTACATTTCCCACTGCGGATGGTCAATTCCCATGTGGCAGGTCCTGCATGCCTGCGGAGACCTCGCTTCATCGACGGAGAAAACATGCCTGGTATGACACACGTCGCAAGAGCTCAATCCGAAACCCGATTTTTTCTCGATCAAATCCCTGACTTCCCCTTCAGTCTTAAGCCCCACGCGGTGGCAGCCCCCGCAACCCTTCAACCCCTCCACCTGAGCCATTGGCTGCCAGTGGAGAGTGGGCATGGCTTTCATCGCGCCCCAGGCCAGGGCATGCTTCCCCTTGGCGAATTGCTCGACCTGGACGTCATGACAGCCTGCGCAGACCTGCGGACCCGCAAACCCTGCCTTGGCCGGATCGGTCATCGAATTATGCCCGTCACCGTGACACCTGGAACAACCCACGTCATTGGCGCTGTGCTTGCTCAACTGCCAGTCCACCACGATGCCCGGAGTTATGCGCATGTGGCATTCGAGGCATGGGTCAGTCGGCTGCACGCCTGGCTGCTGGGTCTGCGCCCGGGTTTGATCCTCTCCTTTTGGCTGCTGGGAGCATGCAGTCCGCATTCCAAAAAGAATCAAAAAGATGACCGGCAACAGATGTAAAAAAAGCCGCCTCATTGATACCCCCATGAAGGAACGGTTCTTTTATATCACAAGCTAAAGGCAGCCGGAAGAAAGAAGGCCACCGACCGTCACATTGAAAGATCAGGTCGATGGCCTGTGGGGGACCGAAGGAGGGGGAAATTCTTATCCGCGCGGATCAACTCATCTGGCTTCAGCAGCCAGCTTTTTCGGAATATATGCCGACCTTTTCGCTTTCCACATGCTGGCCAAAATGATTGCCGCCCCTGTGAGAAGAGCAAGGCACATCAGGACAAAACTGATCGCATCCAGCACCGCTACCAGACCATGATTCATGGAAACGACACCGAGCTGATCGAGGTACTTCGGTATGGCAAATCCTCTGCTTACTGCGACTATCAGCATTATGCTCGCCATGACGATTTTGATCATGTATTCCTTCACATAAGTGGTGCCGATGGCGCCAAGCTGAACGCCCAGGAGCGACCCCGCAAGGATGATCAAGACGAGCCGGATGTCAATCATGCCGTGCATGGCCCAGTTTATGGAGC